>CAZILH010000006.1:0-44170 GCA_964540095.1 uncultured Gammaproteobacteria bacterium
TTATAATTTAGGTTGTGGTTGGTTTGCCCGCCTTCGCCCCGACCGCGTTGGGGGACGGAGGCGGAAGTCCTCTTATGCCCACCATTTTTATCAAGTATTCACACGTGCCCCGTATACTGAACGAAGTGAAGTTGTACGGGGTTGCGAAGGTCCCTGGTTTCCCGCCGTGGGCGGGACCCCGCCAAAGGCGGTGGCGAATCAATTTATAATCAGGTGCGACCACCACTCGACTCGCCAAAGCAAAGCTTCGGCTCGCTCATGGCCTTCGGCCATTAAGTTTAAAATATTTCTCTAATAAAATATTTAAATATACCACCGTTTCGGTGGTTTTTTGGTATATTTGTAATTTTTTTAAAAAAAGTATAAAATTTACTATATGAAAAAAATCAATACTTTGTTAATAGGGGTTGGTGCACACTCTAAAAGAATATACCTACCATTCGCAAAAAGTAATGAAGTTTGTAACCTAGTAGCATGTTTTGATTTAGAGTCTCAAAAAATAAAAATTGAAGATTTTTTGAAAAAAAATGAAATTTCCGTTAAATGTTATTATACTAAAAATTACAAGATTTCTGATATTATTAATGGCAGTGACTTAAAATGTCTAAATGCAATTATAAAAAGACATAAGGTGGTGGCTGTTATCATTTCTACTGAACCGCTTGCACATTTTAAATATATAAAATGGGCCCTGTCAAATAATTTACATATACTTCTTGATAAACCAATTACAACAGAAGTAGATGTTTCTATAAATGTCAATAAGGCGAAAAAACTATACAGAGATTACAATAAGCTTGCATATTTATATACTAAAAAAAATAAGAAACAACACCTTGTTTTTAGCCTACAGGCTCAGAGAAGATTTCATGTTGGATTTTTGGCTGCTCGAAAAATGATTATAGAGATGGCGAAAATTTCTAGTTGTCCTGTAACTTCTATCCAAACATTTCACTCCGATGGTCAGTGGACATTTCCAAATGAATTTATAAGCCAAACATATCATCCATATAATCAAGGATATGGTAAAATGTCCCACTCAGGATTTCATAGCTTGGACATTGCTATATGGTTGGCGGACGCATCTCTTGTCCCAAATAAAAAGTGGAATAAATATAGACTACAAACTTCATTTATTAGGCCAAAAGATGTTTTAGCTCAATTTTCAAAAGAAGATTATCTTAAATTTTTTCCTGAAATAAAATGGGATTTAAATTTAGAGAAACAGTTAGATAAAATTACAGGAGAGGTCGACGCTTTTACTAATATATCTTTACTTAGAGATAATGATATAATCACAAGCATAAATTGTAATTCACTCCATAATAGTTTTAGTAGGAGGGGGTGGTCGTCCTCAAATGGCAAAGATTTGTATAAAGGGAATGGGAGAGTTAGACAAGAATCATACATTATTGATCAAGGTCCCTTCCAATCAATAATAATAAATTCATTTCAGTGTGAAGAGATTCAAAAAGAGAATCTACCCTTGTACGGAGTCGGAGGAGAATATCATTTTGACATTCATATATTTAGAAATAAAACATTATTTCCTCAGTTAAAAGCTTATGAATTTTTAAATTTACAATCCCTTTGTGCTATAAAAGATTTTGGGTATTCTAGGGGACACCAAGAGGATGCGCGTCGGAATTGTATTGTTAATTTTTATCAATCAATTATCAATAAGACTCCGCCAGAAAATCAAGGTACAAATATATTGTACCATCGTTTGACTACTCAAATTTTAAGTTCTATTTATATTTCTGCTTCGAGACAATTTATTGGTCAGAATTGTTCAGTAGAAGAGCATATAGATCCTATTTTTCATGTAAAATCATATATTAAGAGATTACCAATTATCGTTCAGAGTATTGTTTATAGAATAAAAAAAGCAAATAAATTTGAAGCTCTTTTATTAAAAAGAACCGATGTGCGTGGTGGTTTTTGGAATGTAGTTAATGGGACTATTGAAATTAATGAATCTGTGACAGAGTGTAGAGCAAGAGAATTGTACGAAGAAGCGGGGATAAAAGAAGTAGTTAGTTGGAGTGATGAAATTTACAGGTTTACTTTTATTTATCATAATGAGACTTTTTCCGTATTTGTTTTTGCTGCCCAGGTTAGTTCCGAGCAGGAAGTTGTTATAAACGAAGAGCATGTGGAATACAAATGGGTTGATTTTAATACAGCGCTAAAAATGTTGAAATTTGAAGACGATAAAATTGCCCTGAAAAAATGTAAAAAAATGTTAATGATGAATAAATATAATGAGAAACGAAAATAAAATTTTTTCAATTGCATTTGACGGTGCACATCATTCTGGAAAAGGAACGCAAATAGAAATTTTAAGAACCAAATTGCTTGAATGTGGCATCCCGTGTATTTCTATAAAAGGAGAAGGATATAGATTGGGTCAAGGGGGTTCCGAGGAAGATCCTGAATCTGATTTTTGGCAAAAAATGAGCACTCAATTAAGAAAGGGAGCTGATTTACAACTATGGGAAGCCGCTAGTTATAGATTAGCACGAGAATTGATAGTTTGGAGAGATAGAATATTGAGAATGGAAATTGAAAAAATTTTAGCTCCATTCGGAGTATTATTGATTGATCGTTCATTCATTTCAAAATCTATTCTAAAATCTTTACAAGTTGAAACAACGCCAGGGAAAATATTTTCTTCCGATGAACTATATCCAGAGCTGATTCAGGCGCATAAAAAAATTACAGTAGAAATGGTTTTACCTGATTTAATTTTTGAATTGATTGCGCCCAAGGATATTTTATTGACCAGATTAGATCCCAACGAAACTGATTATCATTTCAGAAAAACTAATATAGAGGATAGGTATCAGTTTTATTTGGATGCCAAGCAGCATCTTCCGGAGGAGATAAAAAATAGAATAATTTCTATAGATTCATCACCGGAAAAAGAAGAAGTGTATCGCGCAATTTTAGAAGAGATAAAGAAAAGGTATCCGGATTTTCGAGTTTTAGAATAATTGTTTTAAAAAATATGTTTAAACCAAAAGAGAAATTTATGCGTATGGCAATAAGGCAGGCCTTAAAGGCGCAAAAAAACGGGGATTATTCCATCGGAGCGGTTATTGTTTGTGGTGATAAAGTTATTGCAAAATCTCCAAATATTACAAGTCGTAAGAAAGACCCAACACAACACGCGGAAATAGTTGCAGTAAGGAAAGCGTTAAAAAAATTAGGACATTTTTTTCTAGAAGATTGTGTTTTATATACGACACACGAACCATGCCCAATGTGCGCCACAGCTTGCGTCTGGGTAAAGATTAAGGCAGTTGTTTATGGAGCAAAATTGGATGATATGATTAATTTTAGTAAAGTAAATACTAATAAAATACGAAAATGGCGTACTGTTCGAATACATGCTTCAGAAGTTTTTACAAAGGGGAATCCAAATGTAAAATTTATTGGTGGTTTTTTGCGCGATGAATGTAAAAAATTATATAATTAAAAAAATATGCCCATAAAAGAAAAAATAACTGCATCGTTTATTAAAAATTTATCATATTCTAATTTTATAGGATTTATTAATCAGTGGAATACACCACCCGGCTCATATTCAACAATTTCTAAATTAGCAATTTTTTCGAAAATGACTGACAAATCTTATATTTTGGAAATTGCCTGTACAACCGGTTTTTCGTCAAGAGAATTAGCAACATTAACAGATTGTTCAGGGTTGGGCATAGATTTATCTCATAATGCTATTAAAATGGCGGAGTATAATAAAAAAATATATGCACCAAATATTAAGATGTCATATCAAGTATTAAACGGATATGAGCTCAAGCCAAAAAATAAATTTTCACATATTATGATTGGAGGTAGTTTAGCATTTTTTTCTAATCCCAAAAAGATGATGGATAAATGTGTGGACATGCTTGATGATAGTGGGTATATTTTAGCAACGCCGTATTATACAATCAAAAGGATGCCAAAAGATCTTATTAGTCGCACGCACGAAGCACTTGGTATACCCATGAAATCGTTCTCATTTTTTTCTTATAAAGAAGTAATGAAAATGTATAATAAGTTTGAAATTATGTACGAAGATCATAATGATTTAATTTCTGAAACCGACGATGAACTTGAATATTATTGCAAATCCGTGATTGAAAGGGCGTGTTTATTTCATAAAATTAGTGATCCGATCATTTATCAGATAATGTATAAGAGATTATTGGGCTTTAGAAAATTAATTAATGAAGGTCGCCCATATCAGAAATATTGCGTTTTAGTGTTGAAGTACAGAGATTTGGTTTATCCAAATCGATATGTTGCTTTATTTTAAGTATTAATTTATGCAAGAAAAAACATGGGTTGAAATTTCAGGAAAAGCTATGCGATCAAACATAGCAGAATTGAAAATGATCGTGGGAGAAAATATTTCCATTTTAGTTGTAGTAAAGGGCAATGCTTATGGAGCGGGTATTGAACATACTGTGCAGGCTACAAAAAAAATGGTTGATTGGTATGGCGTTGACACCTTAGATGAGGCAAACACTGTGCGAAAATACTGCGAAATACCAATCCTTATTATGGGTTATGTTGCACCGGTTGATTTTGCGGAAGTTATAAATAAAAAATTCAGCATTGTTGTTTCTAAACTAGAAGATGTCTTACTTCTTTCTAGTTTTGCTAGTTTGGAAAATCCAGCAAAAATTCATATAAAAGTTGATATGGGTCTTGTTAGATTAGGTTTGTTTCCTGATGAGGCCATAAAATTTGCAGAAAAAATAGTATCGCTTCCAAATATTATAGTAGAAGGTGTTTGTACGCATTTTGTCAAATTAGTTGATGATAATAACACAATTTTAACTGAAGCTTTAAAACAATTTGTTTTTGTTGTGGATGCTTTGTGTAACTTGGGTATTAAGCCAAAATTATTACACACGGCATCTTCTATGGGGGCTATTATTTGTAAGGAATTACGTTTCAATATGGTTAGGGTTGGTATTATTGTGTATGGTTTTTGGGGCAGAGAATCTGGTGTTAAATTAATTCGTGAAAAGAAAATTAATTTTAATCCACATTCTAGCATTGCTTGGAAAACAACGATAGTTAATATAAAGGAAATACCTAAAAATACAGGTGTAGGTTATAACCATTCTGAAATTGTGGATCGTAAAACTACTGTTGCTGTCTTGGGAGTGGGATATTATGATGGCCTTGATAAACGTTATGGAAAAATTGGATACGTACTAATAAATGGAAAGCGAGCAAAAATTTTAGGCGGAATTTCTATGAACATGTGCATGGTTGATATAACCGACATAGATTCTGTAAAAATTGGTGACATTGCTGTTTTACTTGGGTGTTCCGGTGATGAGGAGATAACACCCTATGAATTTGCAGGGGTTCTTAATACAAGTACATACGAATTGATATCAAGAATTAATCCGTTACTTAAAAGGATTCTTGTCGATTAGACATAAAAATTTTAAAGAGTTATTTTTTTGTAAAAAGAAAACTCGCCGTTTGATCCGAAGATATGGACGACGAGTTTTGGGCAGGCGTTGGCCTGACCGGAGAGGGGTTACCGAGTGGCAACACCGACCTGACGATCGATGGTGATCTGCCAGCGGCAAATCACTTCTTTGGTGGTGTTGTCGGTGATCTCCAGATTGGCCTGATCACCGTTGATGCACACGGGCTTGCGCCCGTAGATATCCCTGCTCAGGCGATCCATGAGATGGATCGTTACGAGTCCGGGATTGAGGTTGGCTACCGTCACGCTCGCTGTGTCACTTCCGGCGTAGTAGCGGTAGGTGGCGTCGTAGCCGATGTCACCGCATACGACTTGGTGAGCATTGGTTCCGACTGAGAAGAGTCGCGTTGTGTCGGGCTTGCCAGTAGAGTGACTGGCGGCCCATAAAAGCAGGGCAGCTCCGGCCAGAATGCAGAACGGGATAGCAAAAAACTGTCTCCGACTCATGATAAACCCCTCCTTGGGAATGAACGACCTGAGATTGGAATCCTAGGGAACTATTAGTATTATAGCACATATATTGTATATTGTCAATATAAAAGAAAACAGGACATCTCCAGACGCTTGGCGTCAAAAAATGTCCTGTCGTTGTCACCAGTAGCAAGCAGTTGCTCGCTATGCGGTGGTTTGCTGGCATGCGCGGGTCGCCTGACTGGCGATCAGTCGGCATTCCAGACTTGGCCGATCGAAGTCTTCGGGCAGACAGCCGTGCTCCTGGAAGAACACGGCGCTGTCGAGCTGCTTGCGCAGACCATTCAGCACGCGCTGGATGCTTTCCGGCTGGCATACGGTGATGCCCCAGCCGTAGCGGCAGATCATTCTGTCGGCGTACGGAGTGGGTCGGAAGACCACCTTCACCAGCTGGTGTCCGGCCTGCACTCCGAAGCTCTGTCTGAAGTTGTCCTGGCCGAACATGACCATGCCGTTGGAGTTGTTGATGCCCCAGCCGTAATTGGCCACAAGGCCGGATTGCCAGGGCTTGAAGTAGAGGACTTGGTCGTGCATCAGGTAGCCCTTGCGAAGCAGTTCGTTGAGCATCAGGCTGTAGTGGGAGATCTTTTCCGGGGTCAGGCTGTTGAGCTGGTTCTGCAGGGAGCTGATGGCTTCCCGAATCTGACCCGCATGCATGACAGCCATCGCGATTCCCGATCCTTCGTTTTGCTTCGGGAGCTGGATTTCCAGCATGCGATAACCGGAGTCACGCATGAAGGAATTGGGGTGGTAGCGAACCAGCACTCCGCGGTAGTCCACGGGACCCAGCATTCCCAGGCCATAGTTGGCTTGGGGCGAGCTGGATTCGCGACGGCTCATCCGCAGAACAGCGAAGGCGGTCTTTTCGGTCTTTTCCATTTCAAGAACCTCCATTGGCTATATTTACCTTGTGTCTTGCTAAGGTGCACGTAGCCAGTATTGACTACGATTTATTATTATAGCACATAATATAGCTATTGTCAATGATAGGTGATATATGGCCATTGACACAATCATCTAAGTTTGTTAATATTTACCCCGTATTAAAAATAGTTATAAATTTTATGAAAGCAATAATCAGAACTGGCGGTAAACAATATTTGATTGCGGCCGGACAAAAATTAAGTGTTGAAAGAATGAAAGGCACCACAGCTGGACAAGCCGTTGTTTTTGAAGAAGTGTTGGCCGTAATTGATGATAAAGAAAATATTACAGTTGGTACTCCCTTGGTCAAGGGCGCTAAAGTTGAAGCTACCCTGATCAAAGAATTCAAAGAAAAGAAAATTGATGTTTTTAAATATCAAAATAAAACTCGTTATCGAAAAAGATACGGTCACAGACAAATCAAAGAAGAAGTAAATATCGAAAAGATTGTTACTAAATAAAAAAATCCCCGCTAGCTGCGGGGTATTTTATTTTCTATTTTTTAAAGCCGAGGATAAGGTCACTTCATCGGTGTATTCTATATTGGCGCCCATAGGTATACCACGGGCTAGCTGGCTGACCACAACATTTTTGTCGGCCAGAATCTTTAAGAGATACATGGTGGTGGCTCCGCCCTCCATACTTTGGTCAAGCGCCAGAATAATTTCTTTAATGTTATTTTTTTTGACTCTTTCAAGCAACTCTTTAATTTTTAGTTTGTCAGGTGTGATGCCTTCCAGTGGCCCTAGTAATCCATTGAGCAAATGATAAGTGCCGTTGAATTCATTGGTTCTTTCAATAGCTTCAATATCTTGATTGTGAGCAATAACACAAATAATACTTTGATCTCTTTGGGGATCACGGCAAATATTGCAGAGTCCAGTATCTGTCAGATTGAAGCACTGGGGACAAAAATGAACTTTTTCATAGGCCTCGTTCAAACTTTTGGCAAATTCTTGGATGTCCTCTTTGCGATGCAGTAAATCAAAAACTAGCCGAGTGGATGTTTTTGGCCCAATACCCGGCAGTTTATCGAACTCATTGATTAGTTTTTGGATAAAGTCTGGTAGATGTCGCATTATTTTAATCCCGGCATATCAAAACCACCCATGGATTGCATTTTCATGGCCATTTTGCGTTGCACTTTTTTGATGCTTTCGGCAAAGGCATTTTTAAGTTCTTGCTCTAGTTCAGCTTTTTTTTCAGCGTGCATGAACTCTGGCCTTATTTCCAAGCTTTTGATTTCTTGGTTGCCATCCATAGTTATTTTAACAGCTTTATTTTCTACTTCAACAATTTCTCCAGCTAAAGCATTTTTTAGAACGCCAGCTTGTTTTCTCAAATCGTTGAATTGTTTTAGTTTATTAAACATTTTTTTGTTTGATTTTTAATTATTAATATAAATAAAATTAAGGTATATTTTGCCAGCCGCCAGCCACGGGAAATTCTTCACTGGATATTGGTTCCTGGATATTTCCTTGACCGGAGTCGGCCTGATCCTGTATTTCTGATTTGTCAGTGTCCAAGTTTTTGAAGGTCACTTTGTTTTCGTCAAAGAATAAGCGGGTCAAGCCGGTCGGACCATTGCGGTGTTTATCAATGTGTATTTCGGCCACAAATTTTTCTTCTTCAGGGCACTCACCGCGACTTTTGTCTTTGGCTCGGCGATAAATAAACATAACAATATCAGCGTCTTGTTCAATAGAGCCAGATTCTCTCAAGTCAGCCAATTTTGGTATGGCTGGAGAGCGACTTTCTACGGCTCTGGATAATTGAGATAGCGCCATGACTGGTATATCAAGCTCTCTGGCAATTTGTTTTAAAGCCCTGGATATTTCTGATATTTCTTGAACGCGGTTTTCTTGGCGACCGCCAGAGTCCATGAGTTGTAAATAGTCAACTACCAAAAAGCCCAAATTATGCTCCATCTTGAGGCGACGAGCTTTGGTGCGGATTTCCATGATACTGATATTAGGAGAGTCGTCAATAAAAATTGGCGCTTCGGATAGCACACCCATGGCTTTGCCAATGCGCGGAAAGTCATCGTCTTCTTCACGGTCGGATAATTTGCCAGTGCGCATACGCCACAAATCTACTTGCGCTTCGGCCGCCAGCAGTTTGTCAACTAATTGTTCTTTGGACATTTCCAAAGAAAAGATGCCAACTGGCACTTTGGCTCGTATAGCCACATGACGCACCAAGTCCAAGGCCAAGGTGGTTTTACCCAAAGATGGGCGAGCGGCCAAAATGATGAGGTCGGACTTTTGCAGGCCAGATAGGATTTTGTCTAGACCAGTATAGCCAGTAGGTATGCCTCTAGTACCTTGGCCACCAGTTTTGTGTAATTCATCAATACGAGCAAAGGCATCATTCAAAACATTTTTGATGGGTATAAAGTTTCTTTTTAGCGAGGACTGGGAAATAGCAAAAAGTTTTTGTTCAGCTTTATCCAATAATTTTTCCACATCCTGATCTTCAGAAAAACTAAATTCGCTGATTTCTGAGGCCGCTTGCTCTAGTTTGCGTAAGGTGGCTTTTTTACGGATAATGCTGGCGTAGTTGGCCACGTGTGAAGCATTGGGTACAGACGCGGTCAGCTCGGCTAAGTATGATTTGCCACCAACAGCTTCTAGTTGTTTTTTTTCGCTTAGGCGATTGGCCATTGATAAAATATCAATTGGCTCATGCTTTTCGAACAAATCAAGAATAGCTTGGTAAATCAAGCCATGACTGTCTTTATAAAAATCATCAGAACGCAAAACATCGGCTACTTTGATGATGGCTTCTTTATCTATCAATAAAGCGCCTAAAATGCTGGCTTCAGCTTCTATGTTTTGCGGAGGTATTTTTAGCATGGGTTTGCTTAAGGTAGGATTAGCTTAACCCATTTCCCGGCTTTTTTCAAGCCGAGCTTATATACAATTTATACCCAATATTTGTCAATAATGGGGTTAGGGGTGTATTAAAGTAAAATTGACAATACTTAATAATTAATCTATAATAATTTGCGTATTTTTATAAATATGCGCCAAAGCTTAAGCCCGGTAGATCCGCCAGCCGGCGGACTTTTAAGCAAACGGTCAAGGCGCACATTGAACATTGAAATATCAAAATTTATTTATTAACATGCGCCTATAGCTCAGCCTGGTAGAGCAGTTGCCTTTTAAGCAAACGGTCGTAGGTTCGAATCCTACTGGGCGCACCACTCGATTCGCCTTTTGCTCCGCAAAAAGCTCACTCGTGGTCTACGGTGCTTTATCGCACCTCCGACCATTCTCATTCATGCGAATCGAGTGCCCTGAGCGAACAGAGTGAGTCGAAGGGCATGAGAGTATAAGGGCACGAGAAATCTCATATTATCAATTTCAACCCACTGGGTTGTTTTTTTATTGCAATCGCTAAATATTTAATTTTCTGCTAAAATTTATGTATGAGTCAAAAATCTCTTGTCTGGCTAGGAATGTTTGTGGGTTCCTCCCTTGGTAGTTTGATACCATTTTTTTGGGGAGCTGATCTTTTTTCATTTTCTTCAGTTTTGCTTGGAGCCATAGGAGGATTATTTGGCATTTGGCTGGCCTTTAAGATAAGTTAGTAAATACTAGGTTAGTTCTCTAGCGGATTCAATCAACCCAGTTTTAATTGAAAAATTTATTGAAATTAGTTAGAATTAATTCATTAGAAAAATTTGAAATTATCGTTGTAAATAACAATAATATACGATTATGCATTATTATTATCTCATTCTTTATTTCTTAGCGGGTATTCTTCAGGATTTCCTGCTTACCCTTAATTGGCGTTTTATCGCAAAAGAAAAAGCAATTTCAGCTGCCATTTTTTCAGTTATCGTGACTATTGTTTCAATGTTGGTACTATATAACATTATTACTCAACTTGATAAAGAAAGGAGTATTGTTGCGATTGTAATTTACGCTTTAGGCATAGGAACCGGCACTATTTTAGGGATGAAAACGAAAATAAGTTCTAAGGACAAAGAGTAGTTTTGGTCTATTCTCGGATTTATAAATCAACCCTCGAGGTTAACTCAACACAGTCGGGTTGTTTTTTATATTACTATTGACAAGAATGGATAAATGTTATATGTTATTATGTTCCCATTTCGGGGCGTATGAACATTCAAGGAGGAATAGCTCATGGTCGGTAAGAGAGCTGACATCAAGTTCGCCAACGGTCGTCGTGTCAACAACTCAGCTGTCAGGAAGCACTTGGCTCAACAGCTCGAGTTGCTAGGTCCTGAAATCAAGAAGTACATCAGCCGTCGTGGTTTGGAGGTGTCGATCACTATCGAGCAAAGGCCTTGGCGCTTGGAGCTCGTTTGGCGTAGAAAGAACCAGAAAGCGTTGGGGCCACTCTGGCAAAAGCGGATTCGGGATTTCTTGGGCTCAATGCTGACCGCCGACTCCAACCTCTTTCTTTTCGCTCAGCCGTCGCGGTTGCACAACTACACCACCGAGCTGCGCATTGAGGATGTGTCCGTCTTCGTGACTCATGACCATGACGACGATGATCGTCGTGATCCGCATTTTCACAACTATCGTGGGTGAAGGCCGGCCTGTTCTTTCCAGAACGCGTTTCTTCGGGGACGCGTTCTTAATTTTTATTAAAATAAAAAACACCCCACAGAAATTGCAGGGCGTTTTTTGTTTATCGCAAAATATAAGTTTTTAAAACCGGAAAGCCATTGAAACAAACAGCACTGTAAGCATAGGTGTAGGCGCCGGTACTCATGACATACAGTCGGTCGCCTTCTTTGAGATCATCGGGCAATTTGTGCTTGTAGTTTTGGTAGATGATATCCGAAGAGTCGCAAGTTGGTCCAGCCAATATCACTTCGCTTTCCGGGGTTTGTCCAGGAAGATAAATTTCTGGGTCAGCATAAATCGGAAAAATTACTTCTTCAGTTTCACACAAGCCAGTAAAATTTCCAACATCAATATAAACCCAGCGATGTTCAGAGGTTTCGGATTTTTTGGAAATCAAAATAATTTCACTAACTATCATTCCACAGTCGCCGGCAATATAGCGACCTGGTTCAATCATTATTTCTGGCATTTTGTCCCCAAAATTTTCGTTAAGCAAACGGTTAATAATATCGGTGTATTTTTTTAAGCTGGGTATTGGGCCAGTATATTTAGTTGGTAGGCCACCACCCAAGTTGATGGCTTTGAGCTCTAGGCCTTCAGCTTTCATAGTATCAAACATGTATTTGCACAAGGAAAGAGCGTGATCCCATTGGCCAATATCTTTTTGCTGAGAACCAACATGAAAGGAAATGCCATATGGCTCAAGACCTAGATTTTTGGCTTCCAGTATCAGTTTGTACAACATGTCAGGATGAGCGCCAAATTTTTTGGATAATGGCCAGATAGCTCCATTGCCTTCAAATAGCAAGCGGAAAAAAACTTTAGCCCCAGGGGCATTTTTGGCTAATTTGTGCACATCATCCATAGAGTCCGTCACAAATATCCTGATGCCATGCTGATAGGCAAATATAATGTCTGATTCTTTTTTGGCAGGATTGCCAAAACTCATGCGGTCGCCAGAAATACCCAAGTCCATCAGGTTTTGTATTTCAAAGATAGAGGCCACATCAAAATTTGAGCCCAAGTCAGCCAAAGTCCTAATGATTTCATCATGCGGATTGGCCTTCATAGCATAATATATTTTAGCCAAGGGCAGATTGGTTTTTAAGCTCTTGTATTTTTTAGCAACGCGCTTGGGGTCAATTAATAAAAAAGGAGTTTGCTTGTTGGCGGCAAATTCCTTGGCTTTTTTAAATTCTTCTTCACTCCAATACTTGTATAATTTTTTGTCCATTTTTTGTAAAACTTTCTTTTTATAAATTAATAATTAATTACATTATTTTGGGGGCTTTGATACCGCAAATTTCTAAGCCATCAGCTATGATTTGTCGGCAACTCAGGCAAATATTTAATCTAAAATTTTTCTGTATTTCATTGTCGGCTGATAGCACGGAGTGTTGCTGATAAAAATTGTTAAATATTTTTGCTAAATCAAATAAATAATGAGTCAGCACAGCGGGGTTATATTCCACAGCGCTTTGTTTGATCACTTCTGGATAAAGTACTAATTGCTTGATTAGTTTTATTTCTTCAGCATTTATTTTTAACTCGCTCCAATTAATTTTTTTGACTTTGTCGGCTTTTGCTAAGATAGTGCAGATGCGAGCGTGAGTGTATTGGACAAATGGCCCAGTATAGCCATCGAGGGTGATAGAGTTTTGGGGATCATAGACAATATTTTTTTGTGGGTTAGTGCCTAGCATAAAGAATTTGATAGCTCCCAAAGCAACTGTGTCAGCAATAGCTGCTTGTTCTGACTGCTGACTGCTTTTTTTCTCAGCTTGAGCCATCATATCTTTGGCTCTAGTAATGGTCTCAAGTAGTATAGTATCAGCATCAGCTGTTTTTCCTTCGCGAGATTTTATTTTGCCTTCTGGTCGAGAGACCATGCCATAGGAAAGATGATAAAGATTTTCAGCCCAATCAAAACCCAACTTTTTTAATATCAAAAATAAAATATTAAAATGATAATCTTGTTCAGAAGCCACCACATAGATAGCTTTAGTAAATTTGAATTTTTTATAACGATATTGAGCCGTGCCCAAATCTTGAGTAATATAAACCGAAGTGCCATCAGCCCGCAAAACAAGCTTGTGATCAAAACCTTCTTTGCTCAAGTCAACCCAGACAGAGCCATCTTCTTTTTTGTAAAATACACCATTTTTTAAGCCCAAGGCAATTAAATCTTTGCCCAGTAGATAGGTGTCGCTTTCATAATCAACGTGGTCAAACTTTATTCCTAAATCAGAGTAGGTCTTTTTATAGCCAGCATAAACCCAATCGTTCATGGTCTGCCAAAGTTTTTTTACAGCAGGGTCATTTTTTTCCCACAACAACAGCATAGCTTGAGCTTTTTGCATCCAAACAGATTGTTTCAAAAATTCGTCGTTTATTTTTCTTTTGGCTAAATCATTTAGTTTGTCTAAATCTATTTTTTGTTTGACTAAGTATTCTTTTTCCTCCGCTTTCAATAGCTGGCCAAATTTTACATAATATTTGCCAACCAAATGATCGCCTTTGATACCAGTACTTTTTGGCGTTTCTCCATTTCCAAACTCCTGCCAAGCCAGCATGCTTTTGATGATATGAATACCGCGGTCATTAATAATATTGGTGGCAATTACCTTATAAGCGCAGGCGGTGTGAAGATTGACCAAACATTGACCAAGGCAATTATTACGCAGGTGGCCAATGTGCTGAGGTTTATTAGTGTTGGGTCCGGAAAATTCTATCAAAACTTTTTGTTTGTGGCCAGAATTATTTTGGCCAAATTTTTTATTGCTCAAGATTTCTTTAAGAACTAATTTGCTGAAATTATTGGCATCCATCTTGATATTCAGATATGGTCCAGTGGCCTGCGTTGCGGCAAACAAATTATTTTTTGGCCAAGCTATAGCTAGCTTTTTGGCTAGTTCAGGAGCAGAAATATTATTCTTTTTAGCCAAAACAAAACAAGCCAGAGCATAGTCGCCTAAATTTTCTTGGGGCGGAGCTGATAATTTAAGATCATCGCCTGTGACATCCTGCCCCAAGATAGCACCAATGGTCTTGGCTAGCTGGTCAATTAGCTGTTTTTGTATATCCATAGTGAGTTAATAATACTGAAAAAGCCGGCAAGTTTCAAGAGCGGAATAAAATTTTCGCTCAAAATGGGTTTTTTTGGTATAATAAATAGCTAGATAGCAATAAAGTAGAGGACTTTAGAAAATTTTTGATAAATAAAATGGCAAAACAGCAAATTGAGTGGCATCATCTCAAAGAGCACCAAGCGATAAAAGAACTCAATTCAGATATCCGGGGCTTAGATGCTCAAGAAATAAAAAAAAGAACCAAAAATTATGGCTACAATATTTTGGTTCAGAAGAAGAGCTTGCCAGCTTGGAAAATATTTGTTTCTCAATTCAAAAGCGCCTTGGTTTATGTCTTGTTGGTAGGCGCGGTGATTAGCTTTTTATTCAAAGAAGTGGTTGATGCTTATGTAATAATTTTGGCAGTTGTTTTGAATGTGGTTATTGGATTTTTGCAAGAGTACAAGGCCAATAATTCTTTGGAAAAATTGAGTCAGGTTATCAAGCAACAAGCTATAGTCCGGCGGGATAATCACCAGCAAATGATTGACGCCAAGTTTTTGGTGCCGGGCGATATAGTTATTTTACGCGCCGGTGATAAAGTACCGGCTGATGTCAGGTTATTGCAAGTCAATAATCTGGGCATTGGCGAGTCAGCTCTGACTGGTGAGTCCTGGCCTATAAAAAAATTAGTGACTTCTCTGCCTATCGGGACAGTATTGGCTGAGCGTCAGAATATGGCTTATATGGGCACAGTGGTAGCCGAAGGCCGAGGCGAGGGCGTGGTCATAGCCACTGGCTTGCAAACAGAGCTAGGCAAAATTGCTAAAATGCTAAATGAAGTGGAGAATGATTTGACGCCCTTGCAGATGAAGCTAGACAAATTTGCCAAAACAATTTCTGGTATCATTGTCAGCGTGGCTTTTGTGGTTATGATTTTGGGTCTGGTGCAGGGCTATCACTGGGCGCAAATATTTACGGTGGCAGTGGCCTTGGCTGTGTCGGCCATACCAGAGGGCTTACTGATTAGCTTGACCGTGATTCTGACTGTGGGCATGCAACGTATTTTAAAAAAGCAGGGTTTAGTGCGTCAGCTGGTGTCAGCCGAGACCTTGGGAGCCACAACTGTAATTTGCGCTGATAAGACCGGTACTTTGACTGAAGGCGAGATGCGAGTGACCGAGCTTTTGACTATCAAGCGCCATATTGATTTTCAGTCCCAAGAGCTCAGAGAAATCAAGTGGGACAAAGATATGTCACAGCTTATTGATATTGCTATTTTGTGCAATGATGCTGTTGTCCAAAATCCAGATGACCCTGATAAGCGTTGGGAAATTTTTGGCACGCCAACAGAAAAAGCCCTATTATTTTTTGCCATGACTTATGGCGATTATCATTTACAACAAAAGAAGCTACGTCTAGAAGAAATACCTTTTGACTCTAGCTATAAGTTTATGGTGACGCGTTATTCCCATGATGCAGAAAAAGATATTATTTATGTCAAAGGAGCGCCAGAGTTTATTATTCCAGGCAGTATTAAATATACAGATAACGGTCAGGTCTTATTGCAAGATGAGCATAGCAAAAAAATCTGGCGTGAAGAATTAGAGCATCTTTCTAGACGAGGACTACGGGTCTTGGCTGGCGCCTATCGTCTGGTACCAAAAAACTATCCCTTGGATATTAATGTTAAAAAAGAATTAGCGGACTTGATAATGGTTGGCTTGTGGGGTTTGTCTGATCCCATTCGACCAGAGATGTTAGAAACCCTGGAGCAAACCAAAAAAGCTGGCATCAAAACCGTCATGATTACTGGCGATAGCAAATTCACTGCTTTTCATATTGCTCAAAGCTTGAAGCTGGCTAACGAAAATGATCAAGTAGTGACTGGCGATGAGCTGGTGAAAATGTCTGACAAACAGCTCAATGATAGAGTAGAGCAGATAAAAGTTTATGCGCGAGTCACGCCATCGGACAAATTAAGAATTATTCAGGCCTGGAAAGCGCGAGGAGAAGTAGTGGCTATGACTGGTGATGGCGTCAATGACGCACCAGCGCTTAAATCCGCTGATGTTGGTGTGACAGTCAGCACCGGATCGGACATTGCCAAAGAAGTGGCTGATTTGGTTTTGTTGGATAATAATTTTCGGACCATTGTCATGGCTATCAAAGAGGGGAGATTGATATTTGCCAACTTGAAAAAGGTGATCCTATACCTCTTGTCTGATAGTTTTTCAGAAATTACTATTATTGCCGTGGCTATGTTGCTGGGTTATCCTTTGCCTATTTTGACTACGCATATTTTGTGGATCAATTTGATTACCGATGGTTTACCGAGCTTAGCTTTGACGCAGGAGCCAGAAGACAAGGATATTATGGAGCGCCGTGAGCGCCCGGGAAATTCTCTTTTGGATTTTGAAGGCAAGTTTCTGATATTTATTATCAGTATTTTGACTACTTTGGGATCTTTGGGCTTGTATTACTATTTTTGGAAAAGCACCAATGATTTGGCTTTAGCCAGGACTATTGCTTTTGCTTCTTTGGGCATTAGCACTTTGTTGTATATTTATAGCATAAAAAATTTAGAAAAAAGTATATTCAAATCCAATCCTTTTAAAAATTATTTATTAAACTTAGCGGTGGTGATAGGGGTGCTATTACAAATGGCGGCTGTTTATGTGCCTTTCTTGAATCACTTTATCAAGACCGTGCCTTTAAGTTTTCTACATTGGCAAGCCATTTTATTGATGACCGTGGTTTTGTTTATCTTGCTAGAATTTATCAAAATGGTTTTTATTCATTACCATAATCGTCGTCACGCCAAGTAGGTATTTTACTATTTTTATTTTATATGCTAACATATCCCTATGGGGGGGATATGGATTTAAATAAAAAATATGTATAAACCAAAAAATCATCACGAACGCATCATTCATCGTCTAAAAATCTCTGCTGGTCAGTTAAAAAAAGTTATTAGCATGGTAGAAAATGATGAGTATTGCATTGATGTCATTCATCAGTTGCAGGCCGTGCAAAAAGCTTTGCGCGAGATCGATCACGCTATCTTAGAAAATCACTTGAAGACCTGTACCACCAAAGCTCTGCGCCAAGGTAAATCCAAAACAGCCATTGCTGAAATCATGCAGATTATTAAGAAATGGTAAATGGAAACAGATAAGATTGTTGTAGCTGTCTTTGGGCTGATAGTAATAATTTTTGTTTATTGGTTCTTTTTGGGTAAAAAGAATAATTAAAAATTTATTAATGTCTATATATAAAAAAACGCTTGACCTCGAGGGCATGCATTGCGCTTCTTGTGTTCGTATTATCGAGCGGGCTGTCACCAAACTGCCGGGAGTCAAACAAGCCAATGTCAATTTAGCCACTGAGCAAGCTGTGGTGTCTTTTGATAACGCTTTGTTGGATGAGAGAAAAATTATCAAAGCCATTCAAGATGTGGGCTATGACGCTAAGTTGCCTGACTTGAAAAAAGATCAGCGCTTGTTGGTCGGCTCCAGTGATATTGAATTGCTGAGAATGAAAAACAAAGTGATTTTTAGCTTGGCCGCGGCCTTTTTGATATTGTGGGGCAGTTTTCCAGGGTTAGTTAGGCTGGCTCCGGCTATATTAAAAAATAATTGGTGGCAATTTGTTTTGGCTTCAATAGTCCAATTTTGGGTTGGCGGGCAATTTTACAAACCCGCCTGGAAAGCGGTGCGTAGGCGGACAGCCAACATGGACACTCTGGTAGTATTGGGCACTTCAGTGGCTTATCTTTATTCAATATTTGTTATTTTATTTCCTAAATTTATTATGGAAAATTTGGGTGTGGAAGCCATGCCGTATTTTGATGCTTCGGTGCTTATTATTACCTTGGTATTATTGGGTCGTTTTTTTGAAATCAAAGCCAAAAGAGGCACTACTCAAGCCATAATTAAATTAATCGGCCTGCAAGCCAAAACCGCTCGCTTAGTAAATGGCTCCTTGGAAACAGATGTGCCAGTTGCCAAAGTTAAAGTTGGAGATATTTTGCGTGTGCGACCGGGTGAAAAAATTCCTCTGGATGGTTTGGTCACTGCTGGAGAATCAGCCGTTGATGAGTCAATGGTGACTGGTGAAGGTTTGCCAGTGGATAAAATTGTCGGGATGCCGGTGGTTGGTTCTACTATCAATCAAACTGGCACTTTTTTGATGCAAGTCACCAAAGTTGGCGAAGACACTCTTTTGTCGCAGATTATAAAATTAGTTAAAGAAGCTCAGGGTAGCAAGGCGCCAATTCAAAGAATGGCGGACACTATTTCTTCGTATTTTGTGCCAGTGGTAATAATGCTGGCTTTGCTTACTTTTGTGATTTGGTATGTTTTTGGACCTGAGCCACATTTTTTACGCGCCATGCTCAATATGGTGTCAGTATTGATTATTGCCTGTCCTTGCGCTATGGGCTTGGCCACACCCACAGCCGTGATGGTAGGCACTGGCCGTGGGGCTGGTTTTGGAATTTTGATAAAAGACGCTGCTAGTTTAGAAATTGCTCATAAAGTAAAAACAATTGTTTTTGATAAGACCGGCACGCTGACCAAGGGTCAGCCCATAGTCACGGATATTTATCCGATTATTGGTGATGAAAATGAAGCTCTGCAGTGGTCTGCTTCTTTGGAGAGCGGTTCGGAGCATTCTTTGGCGGCCAGTATTGTCAATGAAGCCAAGCACAGGCAGATAAAGTTTTGGCCAGTGAAAAAATTTATATCAGAGCCGGGTTTTGGTGTGGTGGGTGAAGTTCAAAATAAAAAAGTTTGCTTAGGCAACACCAAGTTAATGCAAAAAGAAAAAGTTGCCTGGGAAAATTTTCAAGAACAGATAATTAATTTTCAGCAAGCTGGTAAGACAGCTGTGCTTTTGGCTGTCGATGGACGCTTGATGGCTATCCTGGCTATTGCTGATGTGGTAAAGCCCTCGGCTCAAGAGGCGATTCAGGATCTGCATCGCCTGGGTATTGAGACCGTGATGTTGACCGGCGATAATCAATTGGCCGCTAATTATATTGCCAAAGAGATTGGCATTGATAAAGTTTTGGCTGAAGTATTGCCCACGGAAAAAGAAAAAATCATCCGTGAGTTAAAAGAGAAAAATATTGTGGCTATGGTTGGCGATGGCATCAATGATGCGCCGGCCTTGGCTCTGGCCAATGTCGGTATAGCCATGGGCACAGGTACGGATATTGCCATGGACTCCAGTGGCATTACTTTGGTCAACAAAGATTTGCGCACCATTGCCAAGGCCTTGCGTCTGTCAAAAAAAACCATGTCTATCATAAAGCTGAATCTGTTTTGGGCTTTTGCTTATAATATTTTGTTGATTCCTGTGGCCATGGGTGCTTTGTATCCATTTTTTGGCATCATGCTCAGTCCTATTTTGGCTTCAGCCGCCATGGCTCTAAGCTCGGTTTCAGTAGTTTTGAATTCTTTGCGTTTAAAAAAAATTAAAATTTAATTTATGCCAAATACAAATTTATTAACCATATTTTTGACCGGACTTTTGACTGGCGGACTCACTTGTCTGGCAGTCCAAGGTGGATTACTAGCCACGGCTATTGCTCAACGTCATGAAGGAGAGCAAGAATCAAAGCCAAATAAGATTTTGCCAATTGTGGCGTTCTTGGCGGCCAAACTTATTGCCTATACTATTTTAGGTTTTATTCTGGGGTGGTTTGGTTCGTTTTTTACTTTATCATTTACAGTGCGGGTTATTCTACAGATTTTGATTGCTTTATTTATGATCGGTACGGCTCTAAGCTTGCTAGAGGTGCATCCAATATTTCGATATTTTGTGATCCAGCCACCGCGTTTTTTGACCAAAATAGTGCGTAACAAGGCCAAGAGCGCTGATATCTTTACGCCAGCTCTTTTGGGGCTGATGACTATATTCATACCCTGTGGCACTACACAGGCCATGATGGCTTTGGCTATTTCCACTGGTTCAAGCTTAGTTGGCGCTCTGATTATGTTTTCTTTTGTATTAGGTACCATTCCTTTATTTTTTATTTTAGGTTATACAGCCAACAGCTTGAGCGCTAAGTGGCAGAAAAATTTTTATCGAGTGGCCGCTGTTTTAATTATTGGCTTGTCTTTATTTTCCATTCAGGGCGCTATTGCTTTGTCAGGCAGTACTTGGGGTTTTTCTAATTTGACTAATAGTATTTCCAACAAAAATATTGATGATCAGGTTATTGCGGAAGATAAAATTACTATTAATATCAATAGTAATGGCTATGAGCCCAATAGTGTTAATGTCAAAGCTGGCGCTTTGATTACTTTGACTTTAAAAAATAATAATGCCTATAGTTGCGCGCAGGCCTTTACTATACCCAAGCTGGGTATTGAAAAATTAGTGGGTCCGGGCAAACAAGAGGTGATACAATTTCAAGCTCCCGATGATGCTGGTAAGATCGCTTTTACTTGTAGTATGGGCATGTACCGGGGAGTTATTAATGTAATTAAATAATTTATATGACGGAAATAATTTTGAAAATAAATGGTATGCACTGCACCTCTTGTGCTATGAATATTGACGGCGCCTTGGAAGATGCCGGGGTAGCTGAGGCCAGGACAAATTTTGCTAAGCAAGAAACTAAATTAAAGTTTGATGAAAGTAAAATAAATTTAGCGGAAATAAAAAAAATAATTAAAGCTGAGGGTTACGAAGTAATATAAATATATGAAGTTATTGTGGGATTATTTAAAGACTTATAAAAAATATTTAGTCTATTCTTTAGTTTTAGCGAGTATCAACCAACTTTTTTCTTTGTTTGATCCGCAAGTATTTCGTTTGATGATTGATAACTATGCTTCTAAGTTTGATACTTTGACTCAGGGTCAATTTTTTATGGGTATTAGTTGGCTCCTGTTGGCTTTCATGGGCGTGGCTTTGATTTCTAGGATTGCCAAAAATTTTCAAGATTACTATGTCAATGTCATTACTCAGCGAGTAGGTACCACCTTGTATTCGGACAGTGTGAAGCATTCTTTTTCTTTGCCTTATATAAATTTTGAAGATCAACAGTCCGGAGAATTGTTACAAAAATTACAAAAAGCCAGAAATGATGCCCAAGAATTGATCGGCCAAATGATCAACATGGTTTTTGTGTCATTGATCGGCATTATTTTTGTTTTAGTTTATGCCTTTATTGTGCATTGGTTAGTTGGCGTGATTTATTTTTTACTTTTACCAGTTTTAGGTTTTAGTACTTATTTTTTGAGTAAAAAAATCAGAGAAGCTCAGAAGTTAATCATTACTCAGCAGGCGGAATTAGCTGGCTCTACCACTGAGACTTTACGCAATGTCCAGCTAGTAAAATCACTTGGACTCGATCAACAAGAAATTAATAGACTAAATAAAGTTAATGATGATATTTTAGTTTTGGAGCTCAAGAAAGTAAAAATAGTCAGGATTTTTAGTTTTTGGCAGGGGACATTATTAAATGCCATGCGTACTATTTTGATCGGGGTGATGATGTATTTGATTTTTACTCAAAACATTTCCTTAGGACAATTTTTTACTTTATTTATTTATTCATTTTTTATATTTACACCACTGGCTCAGTTTGGACAGGTGGTAGCCAAGTATCAAGAAACTTCAGCTAGTATGAGTCGATTAGATGAGATCTTGCAGCAAGAGCCCGAAAAGAAGCCGGTCAATGCCATCGTTTTGTCAGAGCTTCAAGAAATAAGTTTTAATAATGTTGGTTTCAAATATAATAGTGCTGAATTTGAGACTATAAAAAATTTGAACGCCACAATAAAATCTGGAGAGAACGTGGCTTTTGTCGGACCATCGGGCTCAGGTAAAACGACCTTAATTAAGCTTATTGTCGGTTTGTATCAGCCAGCTAGTGGCGAATTGAGGTTCAACAATCATCTCAGTACTCAAATTGATTTTGATGGCTTTCGTCAGCGCATTGGTCTAGTAGCTCAGGAAACTCAGCTTTTTGCTGGCACGATCCGAGAAAACCTTTTATTTGTCAGACCAGAGGCCACAGATCAAGAGTGTCTAGAAGTATTACATCAAGCCGCGGCTGACAATATTTTGAGTCGAGCCGAAAAGGGCTTAGATACCAAGATAGGCGAAGGTGGCTTGAAGCTATCCGGCGGAGAAAGACAAAGACTAGCTATTGCCCGAGCTCTTTTGCGTAATCCGGATATTATTATTTTTGATGAAGCCACTAGCAGCTTAGATTCGCTGACCGAAAAAGAAATAACCGAAACTATCAAGAGCATCGCCAAGATTAGACCAGAGCTTATCACAGTCATCATTGCTCATCGTTTATCGACCGTTTTGCACGCTGATAAAATATTTGTCCTAGAAAAAGGCAGCTTGGTAGAAAGCGGTACTCATCAGGAGCTTTTGAAAAAAACTGGTTTATACTCTGCTTTGTGGCGCGAGCAAATGGGCTAGCTATTTACAAAAGCTAGTGTCATTAGTATTATAATAGTATAAAAAACAATCAATGAATCAAAAGCTGGTCATTATTATTATTGCTTTAGCCATTGCCGGGCATTTTTTGGTAGTAGATTATTACAACAAAAGTTTGGATGCGGTGGTCTCTACGATCAAGCCGGCGATTACGGTGAACAAACAATATAAAGAAATTTTTGATGATGAAAAAGTAAACCAAGCACCGATTGAAAAATCGGTTGCTTTTTTATTTTTTGGCGATATTATGTTGGATCGCAATGTTGGCGCCAAAATTGCTAAAAATGGAGTAGCACCACTGCTCGATCAATTGGCTGGCGAGGAAAAAAGATTTTTTATGGGTAGTGATATAATTTCGGCCAATTTGGAGGGAGCGGTGACTGACAAGGGTCAGCATTATCCGCCAGTGGCTAGCAACGATTTTGCTTTTAGTCCGGAAGTAGTTGGAGAGCTCAAAAAATACAATTTTAATTTTTTTAATATAGCCAACAATCACCTAACTGATCAGGGAGCTAGTGGTCTGCAAGAAACTAGAGTCAATTTAAAAAATCTGGATATTAATTTTTCTGGTTGTGCTGATGCCGAAGTAGGGGAGTGCACCGGTAAGCTCGTAGAAGTTAATGGTGTTAAAGTTGCTATGTTGGGATTCAGCATGGTTTACCATAATTTTGATTTAGAAGAAGCCAAAAAAATAATTAGTGATTATAAAAATCAAAGCGATTTAGTAGTAATCAACATTCATTGGGGAGTAGAATACGAGCATAAATATAATACGACACAAAGTATAACCGCCCACGCTCTGTCAGATAGCGGCGCCGATGTCATCATCGGCCATCATCCGCACGTGGTACAGGGCTTGGAAATTTATAATAATAAGCCGATTTTTTACTCACTTGGCAATTTTATCTTTGATCAATATTTTTCTACTGATACCCAAACTGGCCTTGGCTTGGGATTGAATATAGATGTTCAAACAAAAAAAGGATCTATCTATTTATTTCCCTTGCAAAGTCGAGCTTCTCAACTTAGTTTAGTTTTGGATAATGATAAAAAGAAATTTTTGGAGCAATTTTATTCTTGGTCTAATGTGTCGGTTGAAAAAAAACAAGAAATTTTAGAGGGAAAAATTAATTTATAAAAATCATGGTATTGTCTAGCCATTGATTTTTATCGAAAAATATGGTATAGTCGCTTATTATTAAGTAATTAAGTATAAACAATGGGAAATTTTAATAGAGACAATAATAGAAAGCCCTCAAGTGGCAGTTTTAGTCGTGGATTTGACCGCAATAAATCATTTGGTGGAAATCGTCGCTCAGGTGGTCGCGATGGCGCCAGACCAGCCATGCACCAAGCAACTTGCAGTGAATGCGGTCAAGCTTGTGAAATTCCTTTTAGACCAAGTGGCGACAGACCAATTTTTTGCAGTAAATGTTTTGAAAAGAAAAACGGTGGTTCTTCCAACTCTAGACCAAGCAATTTCGGTGGTGACAGACGTGATCGTTTTAGCTTTGAAGATAAACAAATGCACAGTGCGGTTTGCGCTAAATGCGGTCAGGATTGCCAAGTGCCTTTTTTACCGACCGCTGGTAAGCCAGTTTTTTGCGACAATTGTTTTGGCAAAGGTGGCAATAATACAAAAGATTCGGGAGAAGTAATGCAACAGATCAAGCTGTTAAACGCCAAGCTGGATCAACTGATCAAGGTATTGACACCAAGTGTGGTTGCAGAAAAAACAACTAAACCCAAAATTGAAAGCAAAGCCGTAGTCAAAAAAGCCGTCAAATCTAAAGCCAAAGTCAAAGTTGCTAAGAAGAAAACAGCTAAGAAAAAATAATTTTTTAAAAGTAAAATACCCCCTCTGTCCTTCGGACATCTCCCCCTTAGTAAGGGGGAGACCCGCCAAAGGCGGACAAGAAAAGAGGGGGTATTTTTGTAGCCATATCAAAAAACTCAATAAAATGCTAATATTAAGTTATGAGATTAATATTATTTATTTTAGTATTGTCCGGACTGATTTATGGTTTTATTTATCTGAATAATCAGGGCAGTTTTCATACTTATAATCAGTACCTCAATGATCTGATAAAAAATAAACCAAGAGTAACATGTACCGCTGATACCGAATGTCATTTGGTGGCGTCCGAT
This sequence comes from uncultured Gammaproteobacteria bacterium, assembly GCA_964540095.1. Taxonomy (GTDB): domain Bacteria; phylum Patescibacteriota; class Patescibacteriia; order UBA1558; family GWA2-36-10; genus CALMZN01. Next base: position 25,200 of record CAZILH010000006.1, read on the forward strand.
TGTACTCTTTGTGCCTGTGATGTTGTGGCCAATGTTCGTTGGCAACCATATTGTCCGTTTAAAAATCCTCCAAGCAGTGTCTGTGGTCCTTGTCCGCAAATAAACAAGGATCAGATAAAATGCGTGGATACAGTTTGCCAAATAAGTAGTGAATAATTTAAAATATTTAATAATTAATATAAAAATATATGCAATTAGCAAATAAAATAGCCATTGTGACCGGCGCCTCTTCGGGCATTGGTTTGGCAATAGCCGAAAAGTTTTTGAGCGAAGGGGCTAAAGTAGTTTTGTCTGACGTCAACGAAGTCGGGCAAGAGATAGCTAACAAATACGGCGAGCAAGCCATGTTTATAAAATGCGACGTTTCCAAATCAGCGGAAGTCGATGCTCTGGTGGAGCAGGCAGTAAAAAAGTTTGGCCGATTAGATATTATGGTCAATAATGCTGGTATTGCTACTAGTGGCACAGCCAGTGACACTAGCGACGAAGTTTGGCACAAAACTATTGAGGTCAATTTGTCTGGAGTTTTTTATGGCTTGCGAGCCGCAGCCAAAATTATGTTGGCGCAAAAAAGCGCCGGAGCCATTATTAATATGACCTCAATTGCTGGTAGTGTGGGTTTCAATGGCTCTTTGGCTTACTGTGCCTCCAAAGGCGGTATTACCCAATTGACCAGAGCCGCGGCTATAGATTTGGCCAAAAGTAAAATTAGAGTTAATGCTATTGCTCCTGGAGTCATAGACACCAATATGACTAAAGCATATTTGGCGGATCCTGGTTTTCAGCAACTAATGGCTAATATGACGCCCATGGGGCATGTCGGTCAGCCAGAAAATATTGCTGACGCGGCCTTGTACCTAGCCAGTGAGGCCTCTAGTTATACTACGGGACAGATTTTACATGTCGATGGCGGTTGGACAGCGCAATAGTTTTTTTGTTAGGATAATAAATATTTAATTAAAAAAATATGACGGAAAAATTATCGGGTTTTGTTGAGGATACGCCACGACATAGAGCCGAAGATGCGAGGCAGGATGAAATAAATAAATTATATGACGAGCGTCAAGGATTGATCGCCCAAGGAGTAGCAGAAGACGATAAAAGAATTTTGGCATTGAGTCGACGTTTGACTGAATTAACCGCTCCGGGAGCAGCGGCAAAATTTCAAGAGGTGGAAAATTTAATTAATTCTCCACGAGAAGCAACCAGTGTGACGGATCCATCGTCCACTGATGACACTGATAAATTAGTTGATCGGGCGCTTAGAGAGGTCGATGATCCGGAAGCAGAACAGAAAAAACCTAGTCCAGAAGTGCTTAAATTTCTCGATGATAAACAACAAGAAATTGGTGCAATATATAAAAATATTAAAAAATTAATTGTTGCATTACCAAGTAGTCCAAATAAAACGGAGCTAGCTATTGAAATATCAAGGGTTAATTTAACTCATGAAAAACTTAGGAAAGAGTTTAACTCAGATAATAGGCGCGATATTAATGTAGTAAGGCAAAAGTACGAACAAAGGTTAGATGATATTAAAGATAGATTATCTGTTATTGAGAGTGAGCTTATTAAAATTAAATAGTCAGTAAATAAAGATTATTTTATTATAAAAAACCGTTAATTTTAGCGGTTTTTTTGTTATTATTGACACAAATCAGATATTATGCTATTATGCCCCCTTAGTACGCTCTTTTTTCAACTGGGGGCCCAAAGCCATGGCTAGACCACTGTTTGGCTCCTCCCTGGCGGGTTCAGCTAGTCAGCTGGCCAAATGCCCAGTGCTTGGGTCCCCACCCACTTCTCACAACGACGCCATCGTCGTCGTTCTGGCTGATACCGAGCCAGCGGAGCCCACCGATATCGGGTATTGCGGCTAGGAGCCATAAGGTCAATAGCCATTTGTATATAGCGGAATTCGTCGTTGTCTACAAGTGGGTCTGGACAGGTACAGTCTGGATGTTTGGCCAAGCCCGAACGCCGCGCGGCCGAATGGCCGCTGTACCACACAGGGGGGATCACGCCATCAGGCATCCTCCCTGTTTTATTTTGATAAAAATTTTTCTTTAACGCAAAAATATGGTAAAATTTACCCTGTTAAATGCCGTTGAGCGGCAGCCACGCTAAAGCGTGGCTATTTAACAGGGTAAACTATGGCTAAAAAAGATTTAATACAAAAACTAAAACAAAGTAATTTATTAGGGCGTGGCGGAGCTGCTTACCCTACTCATTTGAAATGGCAAATGGTGCTAGATGCTAGTGGGGGCAAGAAATATATTGTGGCCAATGGTTCAGAAGGAGAACTCAATGTGCACAAAGATTTTTTTATTTTACAACATCACGCCAATGTTTTGGTTGATGGAGTCAAGCAAGCTCTGGCTTGTATTCCGGGAAGCGTAGGCATAATTTATTTAAACAAAAAATATTATCGCCGTTTCAAAAAGCCCTTAGAAAAAATAATTGCTAAAGCACCAATTACGGTCTTTGAAGAAAAGGGCGGATATTTGTCTGGCGAAGAAACTGTGGTTTGCGAAGAAATAGAAGGCAAATTAGCCCGACCCAGAATCAGGCCGCCTTTTCCCGGTCAAAAAGGCATTCACGGCTACCCCACACTGATAAATAATATTGAGACCTTTTATTGTGTTTCCAAAATAGCGCATGATGATTATCAACAGACCAGATTTTATACAATTTCCGGTGATGTAAAAAAATCAGGTGTTCATGAAATGGCTTTGGACTTGACCATCAAAGAAGTTTTGGAGAAAACCGGTTCTTGGCCGAAAAAAGATTTTTTTGTGCAAGCTGGCGGGGGCGCTAGTGGGGAGATTTTTTTAAGCACTGAGCTTGATCGCCCAGTGGGTGGCTCGGGTGCTATCATAGTTTATGATCAGAAAAAAACCGACCCTTATCTTTTGCTTTATCGCTGGGCCAAGTTTTTTATGGAAGCCAATTGCGACAAATGCACGCCTTGTCGCGAGGGAGTTTATCGTCTAGCCGAGATGGTGCACAAGCGCATGATTGACCAGGCCGTTTTGAATGATTTATTTTTGGTTATGGAAAATACTAGTTTTTGCGCTTTAGGAAAAAGCGTGCCTGGACCATTTCGTAGTTTGATTTATAAAATTATTACACCCCAAAAAAATGGCCAAAAAAATTGAAATAAAAATAAACAATAAAAAAATAATCGCCGAAGAAGGCCAGACCGTCTTGCAAGCGGCTGAGGCCAATGGTATTTATATACCGACTCTTTGTTGGCATTCGGATCTGGAGATCAAACCCAATTGTCGGATTTGCGTCGTGCAAATAAAAGGTCAAAAGGGCCTCCCTACTTCTTGCAGTACTTATGTTTCTGAAGGCATGGAGGTGATCACTGAGTCAGAAGAAATTGCCAAAGCCCGGCAAGTGAACATGGAATTGATTTTTGCTCAGCATCGCGAGGAGTGCAGTGACTGCGTCTATATGTATAAGTGCCAGATCAAAGATTTGGCTAAAAAATTTAATTCCACTATTACTCGTTTTCCAGACAGAAAAAATAAATTTCCAACATATCAATTTAGCACGGCCTTGCAATACGACAGCTCCAAGTGCATTGATTGTGGTAATTGCGTAGAGATTTGTCATAAACAGGGCGTTGATTTTTTGACTTATGAGCAGGATAATACTTTTTTTAATGTCGTGCCCACCAAAGATAAAAACATTGACTGTATTTATTGCGGTCAGTGTTTGGTGCATTGTCCAGTCGGCGCTTTTGAAGGAGCGGGCGAGTTTGAGGGAGTAGAAAAACCCTTGTTAGACAAAAATAAAATTGTCGTTTTTCAATTTGCGCCTAGTGTCCGGGTCAGTATTGGCGAAGAGTTTGGCTTGGAGCCCGGGGCTATTGTGACAGAAAAGCTGTCCGCTGGTCTGAAGATGTTGGGCGCTGATTATGTTTTTGATGTGGCTGTGGGCTCTGATGTGACCACCATTGAGGAAGCCAAAGAATTTATTGAGCGCGTTGAGACCAAGGGTACACTGCCGATGTTCACCTCCTGCTGTCCATCTTGGGTAAAATATATTGAATTTTTTTATCCTGAATTTATTCCCAATTTGACTACAGTTCGTTCACCGCAGATAAATTTGGGCGGATTAATAAAAACTTACTGGGCTCAAAGCAAAAAAATAGATCCCAAAAATATTGTTGTAGTCTCAGTAATGCCTTGTGTGGCTAAAAAATGGGAAATGAATAGGCCGGAATTAAAAATAAATGGCCTAAAACCAGTTGATTATGTTTTGACCACTCGCGAATTGGCTTATTTATTTAAAAAGCACAAAATTGATTTGCCAAATTTGAAGCCCAAGGCCTTGGACGATCCACTGGGTCGGCCAACTGGCTCGGGTGTGATTTATGGTGCGGTTGGTGGTGTGATGGAGTCGGCCTTGCGCACGGTGTATTTTCAACTGACTGGCCAGAAATTGCCAAATATTTGCTGGCAAAATTCTAGCGACATAGCAGGTTTGCGGGAAGCAACTTTGAAAATAAAAAACAAAGAATATAAAGTGGCTTTTGTCAGCGGATCTGGTTCAGCGGAAAAATTATTAATAAAATTGAAAAATAAACAGCTTAAGTACGATTATGTGGAAGTCATGGCTTGCCCAGGTGGCTGTATTGGTGGCGGTGGACAGCCAGTGCCTACCAATCAAAAAATTAGAGCCAAACGAGCCAAAAGTTTATTTAACATTGATATTGCTTCCAAATTAAAAGCCGCGCAGGATAGTCCGGAAATGAAAAAACTTTACGCCGAGTATTTTACGGACAAAAAAATAATTCATAAAATTTGTCATACTCATTTTAATAAAACTACTAAACAGGTAAAAATATAAATATGGCTGAATCGAAAGTAGAAACCATTGCTGATAAAAAAGTAGTGGTGGTTACACAACTTTTAGCTATGATGAGCTTGGCTGCCTTGTTGCCACTTTTTCCTTTACAACAAATCACTGGTCCCTTGGTCAATGCTTTGTTGTATATTGCGGTGATAATGCTGGGAGCAAACAATGCTTTGCTTGTTTGTTTTTTGCCCAGCGTGATTGCTTTTAGCACCGGACTTTTGCCGGCGGTCATGCTACCTTTGATTCCGGTGATTATTATTGGTAATATTTTATTGGTTTTATTTTTTAATTATTTCAAAGAAAAAAATTTTTGGCTGGGGGTTGCTGTGGCTAGTTTTGCTAAGTATATTTTTATTTATTCGCTGGCCAGCATACTTGTTTCTCAATTTGTCAAAAACATGTCTCTAGCCAAGCTGGTTAGCAGTATGATGAGCTATCAACAGCTACTCAATGCCCTTTTGGGCGGTATTATTGCTTGGGCTTTTTTGAAATTTATCAAGCGTATTTGATATGCCAAGAGCAAAATTGTTAATATTATTTACGGTCTTAATAGATGTTGTTGGACTGGGCATTATCATCCCAGTTCTGCCTTTTTTTGTCAGTTCTTTTGGAGTTTCACCCTTGACCATCACTTCTTTGATTGCGGTTTACGCTTTTTGTTCATTTTTTAGTAGTCCTGTTTTGGGAGCAATTTCTGATCGTTATGGGCGTAAGCCGGTTTTATTTTTGTCATTGTTGAGCACCTCCATTGGTTGGTTTGTTTTTGCTTCAGCGCACAATGTATTCCAGCTATTTCTGGGCCGAGTGATAGATGGTTTGGCGGCTGGCAATATGTCCACAGCCCAGAGCTATTTGGTGGATATAGCTAAAGACGACAAAGAAAGAACTACCAACCTAGGTTATATCGGCGCTCTTTTTGGCTTGGGTTTTGTCATTGGTCCTTTTTTGGGTGGCGTGCTTAGCGCTATTTCACCAAACACCCCGTTTTTATTTGTAGGTTTTTTGGCACTGATTAATGCTTTGATTACCTGGAAATATTTGCCAGAGTCAAACAGCGCTCATCAGACGCAAGGTAAGCTCAACCTTAATCCTTTTGCGCCACTGAAGCGCGCGGCTTTGAATAGGCCATTGTGGTCATCATTTGCTTCTTGGTTTTTCTTTGGTGCCGCGGCTTTTGGTATGCAATCAATTTTGTCTATATATTTTAAAGATGTATTGCACTTCAGTTCTTTTTTAAGTGGCATGGTCATCACTATGGTTGGTGTTATTTTGGTTTTGAACCAGAGTTTAGCCCTGAGGTATTTTTGGTTAAGAAAATTTAAGGAATTGCAATTAGAGAAGTGGCTTTTACTTTTGTGCGTTGTTGGTTTTGCGGCCATGGGCTCCAGATTTATAATTATTTTTTTTCTGGGTTTGTTTATAACCACTTTTGCTCAAGGAGTTTTGCGCGTGGTCATGAATAGTTTGGCTGTCGGCAGTGCCGAGCAAAACAGGCGGGGCGAAATTTTGGGTATTTTAGCGTCCCTGTCAAACATTGCCTCTATTATTGGTCCACTTTTGGCTGGATACTTATTACAAACCCATTTACATTTGCCGTTTTTTGTTTGCGCTTTATTTTGCTTGATATCTTTTTTGATTGTTTTATTTGGTCGGCGTAAACAAAGAGTAATGGCCACAGTATAGATTATTTTTTTAAACACCCATCGAGCTGAGCTCGATGGGTTTTTTGACAAAAGTATAATTTTTATAGATAATATATAGACCGCTCTTTCGTCTCTGGTCATGTATCCCAAGGAGGGAATTATGGGGAAAAAGCAGGCAGCCAAGGTGAAGGTGGACAGGAGGAAGCTTCCGCGCCATGAAAGGGGTCTTCGGCCCCTCAAGAGCGAGCATTGTGTCAAGTGCAGTATGGTGGAGTGTGGGAATAACATCACTCCCGAGAAGCTGCGCTTGCATCGCGACACGCCCAGGGCTCCCTGCATGAAGGTGTAACAACACCGAGCGCTTTTTGTGCCGCCGCCGAGCTGAGCTCGGCGGCGGTATTTCTTTAATTCATTTTCTTGTCAAATTTTTAAACAAAAAGAAAGAGGAGCTCGCCATTATGTAGACGAAGCTCCTCTGAAGCAAAAGGGAGGGGTGCCAGGACAAGTCCTGTAAGTAAGCCGATGGCCCGTGTTCTCTCCTGGCCAAGGATATCCCCGCTAGGTAACGCGAGCGCTCGCGTTACCGTCTGCTATGGGGAACATTTTGAAAAAATCGGCACTGCCAGCTAGGTCCGCCTGAGGCCTCAGGCGACAGGTAAGACGGGTCCGTCTCCATTGTCTCCCAAAGACAAGGATTAGGATTGCCATCCGTGGTCTGATAACTGCACCCGCCAACTTTTGCGGGAGTACAGCGAGCCCCAGTGAGCCCTGACACCACAACTAGCAGGTTTCCTCAGGGCTTCTCGAGCGCCCCAGCACCTCCCCCCTTAACAAGTCGATGAACTATTTAATGAAACATGATAGCATATAATTAAAAATCTGTCAAGGGGGCATATTTGTTAGCATTTTTGAACATTTTTTGTTTAGTTATCTCAACTTGATATAAAAGCTAATTTTAGGTATTATTTACATATAAAAATAATAAATATGCAATCAATATTATTAAAAGATTTAGCTCAATTTGTTGGTCAAGAAGTAGAAATCAAAGCCTGGATTTATAATTTTCGCTCTTCTGGCAAAATAATGTTTTGGCAACTCAGGGATGGCTCGGATTTTTGTCAGGCCATAGTCAATGCGGATGATTTGTCAAAAGATAAATGGGAGCTAGCCCAAAAAGCATCTCTAGAGTCCTCGGTGAAAATAATCGGGCTAGTCAACAAGCATCCCAAAAAAGAGGAATATGAAATTTTGGTCAAAGATTTTGATTTTTTTCAAATCGCTGAAGAATATCCAATCAGCAAAAAAGATCATGGGATTGATTTTTTGATGGATAATAGACACTTGTGGTTGCGCTCCAAAAAACAGTGGGCCATTCAGCGCGTGCGCAATACTTTGATACAAGCGACCTATGAATTCATGGCCAACAATAATTTTATTAAAATTGATTCCCCAATTTTGACACCCAGTGCTTGCGAAGGTACAACTGATTTATTTTCGGTAAAATATTTTGATGAAACTGCTTATCTGTCACAGAGTGGTCAGCTTTATTTGGAAGCGGCTATTTATGCTCATGGACGCGTTTTTGATTTTGGACCGACTTTTAGAGCCGAAAAGTCCAAGACCAGACGTCACCTGACTGAATTTTGGATGATGGACGCGGAAATGGCTTTTGTGAATTTAGATCAGAATTTGCAAACTCAAGAAGCACTGATTAGATTTATGGTGAAACAAGTTTTGGATAAAAACAAAGCAGAATTAGTTATATTAGAAAGAGATACAAAAATTTTGGAAAATATTTTAAAACCTTTTTATAGAATCACTCACGCTGAGGCCATCAAGCAATTGCAATCTTTGGGTAGCGATGTCAAAGATGGTGAAGATTTGGGCGCTGATGATGAGACAATGCTGACCAAACAATTTGATAATCCAATTTTTGTCACCAACTACCCAAGCCGGATAAAAGCTTTTTATATGGAGCGCAATGCCAAGGACAATACTTTGGCTGAATGCGCCGATTTATTGGCTCCAGAAGGTTATGGCGAGATTATTGGTGGTTCGCAAAGAGAATATAAGTATGACAAGCTTTTGAAAAGCATCCGAGATCACAAATTGCCAGAAAAAGAATTTGAATGGTATTTGGATTTATGTAAATATGGTTCAGTGCCCCATGGTGGCTTTGGTTTTGGCTTAGAGCGCATTGTGGCTTGGGTTTGTGGTTTGGATCATGTGCGTGAGACCATACCATTTCCGCGGACGATTTATAGATTAAGACCGTAAATTCGGTCTTTTGCCGACGTAGCTCAGCTGGTAGAGCAACTCACTCGTAACGAGTAGGTCGTCAGTTCGATTCTGACCGTCGGCTCCATCGAGCTCAGCTCGATAGAGATGAGCGAAGATGCGCCGAGCTGAGCTCGGCCATGACAAATTAGTAAGAAGAAAAGCGATTATGTATTATGTTTATGTTTTGTTTAGTAAAAAAGACAAAAAATTATACATTGGTTTAACAAATAAACTCAAAAGAAGAAAAAATGAACATGATTTAGGTTTAGTAAAATCCACGCGTAATAGAAGACCATTAGCGTTAATTTATTATGAGGTTTATAATAATAAAACAGACGCCGAAAAGAGGGAAAAATATTTAAAAGGTGGTAATGGTAGATCGCAACTTAAAATACAATTATTGTATTGTTTAACTAGATTGGGTTACAAGTATTTGAATTAACATATGACAAGAACAAAAACAATAGAAACAAGCAATTTAGTTGGTCAAGAGGTATTAATTAAGGGTTGGGTCAATGGTCGCCGTAATATGGGTAAGATCGCTTTTTTGGATATGCGAGATCGCTGGGGCATTATCCAAGTAGTGGCTGTGCCAGCTGAGCTTGATGAAACTTCTCAAGCTATTTTGGCCAATATTAGGCCAGAGTTTGTTTTGGCGATTACTGGTATTGTTCAAGCCAGAGGCGCCAAGCAGATAAATAAAGACATGCCCACTGGTGGGGTAGAGTTGTTGGCCAAAAAAATAGAAATTTTATCTTCAGCCGAAACACCACCATTTGAGATTGACAATGAAGAACGCCAAGCCAATGAAGAATTACGTTTGAAATATCGTTATCTAGATTTGCGCCACGCGCGTTTGCAAACTAATATTATATTACGACACAAGGTAATAAATTTTTTGAGAAGCGAACTGTATAAACAAGATTTTCTTGAGATTGAAACACCTTACATTTCCAAAAGCACTCCTGAGGGCGCTCGCGATTTTTTGGTGCCATCCCGTAATTATCCGGGCAAATTTTATGCTTTGCCACAATCACCACAGCAATACAAACAAATGTTGATGGTGGCTGGCTTTGATAAATACTGTCAAATTGTGCGCTGCTTCAGAGATGAAGATCAGCGAGGAGATAGGCAAGCGGAATTTACTCAGCTAGATATCGAACAAAGTTTTGTGGAGCAGGAAGACATTTTGGCTTTGACTGAAAAATTAATGATTGATTTGGTTAAGGAAATTTTACCAAATAAAAAAATTCAACAAACTCCTTTTCCAAGAATTAGTTTTCCAGAGGCCATAGACAAATATAATTCCGATAAGCCGGATTTGCGTAAAGACAAAAATGATCCAAATGAATTGGCCTTTGCTTGGGTTGTAGATTTTCCAATGTTTGAGTATAAAGAAGGTGATAAGCGCTGGGGAGCAGTGCATCATCCTTTCACTGCTTTTGATCCGAATAAAATAGCGGCTGTGGAAAAAGGAGATTTGAAGGATATTAAGGCCTTTCAGTATGATTTGGTGCTCAATGGTTCGGAGGTGGCTGGCGGTAGCATCCGTACTCATGATCCTGAAGTTTTGAAAAAAGTATTCAAAGCCCTGGGGCATAGCGATAAAGAAATTCAGAATCAATTTGGGCATCTGATGGAGGCCTTTAAGTATGGTGTACCTCCGCATGGTGGTATTGCTTTTGGCTTGGATAGGTTGCTGATGATTTTGGCTGGCGAGCAGAGCATCAAGGAAGTAATTGCTTTCCCGAAAACCACTGATAATAGGGATCCGCTTATGGACTCGCCATCAGAAGTTAGCAAAGAGCAACTTGAGGAGCTGAAATTAAAAAAAGCATAAGCTTATGAAAGACAATACTTTGCAAGGCAAGTAGTTTTATTGAAGTTGACTTTTGATTGTGATATCATAATAAATGGTGTATAATAAAAAGTGTTTTTTAATTAATTTTTAATCAATAAAACAATGGAAAAAAGACCAGAAACATCAATTTCTAATCCTGAGGATTCGATAAAACAAGGTGAACCCTCAACAACTTTGATTGATCAAAAGTCTTTTTGGAAAAAATTTCCAAGTGGTGATTTTTTTGACAAAGAGGCTTATGAGCTTGCTGCAAGAATTAATAATTATTTTGGAGGTTTGAATGAAAAAGATGCTAGGGCTTTATTTATGTGGGTTACACGTCATCATGATGCTCTACCACACGATAAAAGTTTAAGAACTATGGCAAAACTTGCTAAAGATTTGAATAGACCATTAACACAAATTATAGCTGCTAGTAATTCAATTACCGAGAATGGTGCAAAATGTTTATTAGCAAAAAAATTAATGTCAGGCGGGGCTCATGGCCAGAGTCGCATTGGCGGGGAAAATTTAAGTGTAATTAATTCAAAATATTTTGGCTTAGATGGTTGTCCTGATGAAGATTTTATTCAGCAGTGTATAGAATATGGGATAAGAAATAGAGATAAATTAACCAATTATGAAGGTTTTATGGCTGCTTTGACTGAACTTGGGTTAGATATTAGTGGTGAAAAGGATTTGCCAGCTATTGTTTAGTTTCCTGTTAATTGAAATTAAAAAAAGTTTAATATTATAAAAGCAATCCGTCGGGTTGCTTTTTAGTATTGACACAAAACTATAAATGTGATATAAGCAATAGGCCCATCAGGCAACCAACGCTCGCCCGCAGCTTCGTATGCGGGTTCTAAGGTTGTTATGGGTAGCTCAAGGTGTCGTTCTTCGACCCATGCTGAATCGCCGGAATTGCACCCTGGCGTCTCGGCTGGCGAGTGGAGCCATCGACACTTGCGCTGGGAGGCCTTTGTCAGTCGCTTGCGAAGGCCTCCCGAAATGAAATCAATGACCCGAGGAAACCTCCGCCTTGGGTTTAGGGGGGGGTCCTGTTGCCACGCACCACGTTGCACAGGGCCCTCTTTTCATTTGGAAAAAATGATATTGTTGACATTTATGAATATTTATTTTATAGTGTATGGTTGTTCTTTTCGTGGCAGAGATTTATAAGTCACAAGCTCTTGGTGTCAGAATTAAAGGATTGGAGGAGACATGGCATCCTCGCAGAAATCGATCGACGGGTCGCAGGACCTTGGCGTCAAGATAGAAGCGTCAGGGGGGACCACAACGCCTTTTATGAAGGAGCTGTATGACCTGATTGTGGCTGCCGAACCAGCGCCTGACAATGTCTATTTCCGTGATCTTGCTGCCAACAAAGAAGTAATTGGGGAGGTGCCCATCGAAGCGCGCAAGATCTTTACCGTAATTCGAGATATCGCAGCAACGGGTCGGATGCTTCTCCGTAGGCAGGATCGTTTGGGGAAAGAGTCTGAGGAGGGCGCCGAAGGCCTGCTACTCTTTTGGGCCAGGTCGAGCAGTATAGAAGATCTTCATAAGCTACTGGGTGCCCTTGATGTGCTTTTCTGGGGGAGCATTAACCATGCATTATCAGGGAAACTGAATGGCCGGACAGGCGTCGGTCTTTGCAAGGGTTGGCAAGTATTTGCCAACACTCGTGAGTTCGATGAATGGCGGGCTAGGCAGGTAGAGGCGCTTTTTGAGAAACCGAAAGTGTCGCCAGAATAAAATGTCTGATTTACTGACTAACTCTGGGCGATTACACTTGATCTCGCCGGTGGGAGGGGTTGACCACGCGTACTCACGTCGTGGCACCCCTTTTTCATTTGGAAAAAAACTATATAAATGATATAATATTGGCAGAATTTAAGGAAAAAATGCACGAAATTGCTTTGGAACAATTTGAAGGTCCACTGGACTTACTTTTGCAACTGATCGAAAAAAATAAGTTGCAAATTACGGAAATATCTTTAGCCAAAATTACTGATCAATATCTGACTTTTATAGAGGAGTCCGATAATCTGGTTTCAGAAGAAGTGGCTGATTTTTTGTTGATTGCTTCACGTTTGATATATATAAAGTCAAAATATCTATTGCCTGACTTAGCTTTGGAGACAGATGATGATACTGCTTCTTTGGAAAAACAGTTAAAAATTTATCGACAGTATTTTGAAGCCAGCAAAGCCATAAACAAGCTTTATAACAACAAGCATCGCCAGTCTTGGTCTCGCCAGCAAGCTATGAAGCTACCAATCAAACAGGAATTTGTTGCACCAGCTAATACGGATATTAATATTTTAAAAAATATTTTTGCCGATGTTTTGGGGAGAATTGAGCGTTTTGTGAATATTCCGAAAGTTGTAATGCAGAAAGCAATTTCTATTGGGGAGAAAATTTTGCATCTCAAAGAGTTTATCAAAGATAAATTGGAAATAAAATTTTCTCATTTGGTGACAGATAGTAGCAACAAAATGGAAACTATTGTCAGTTTTTTGGCTATGCTGGAGTTGATTAAACAAAGAGAAATAATGGCTGATCAAGATAATATGTTTGGCGAAATAAATATTGTCGTAAAATCAGAAAAATATTAATTAAATTAAATTTTATCGGGATGAAAAAAGACATAGCGTCAATTATTGAAAGTTTAATTTTAGTCAGCGCTAAGCCACTGGCCATTGATGAACTGGCAAAATTTTTGGAAGTGGAAGTAGAAGATATTAAACAGGCCATTACTACTTTGGAAGAAAAATACAACCGTGATGACAGTGGTCTGCATCTAGCTGTCAATAATAAAAAAATTCAATTTATCAGTAATCCGAAAAATGCTGATTATTTGTATAGTTATTTTCAAGAAGAATTAAGTAGTGAATTGACTAGGCCGGCCTTGGAAACCTTGACCATCATTGCTTATCGACAGCCAATCAGCAAAGAGGAACTAGAGCAGATCAGAGGAGTCAATTGCAGTTTGATTATTAGAAATTTATTGATTCGCGGTTTGATTGAAGTAGAGGAAAACAAAGAAAATTTGGCTCCGGTCTACAATGTGACTATGGATTTTTTGCGTCATTTGGGCATCAGTAGTGTGGAAGAACTGCCGGATTTTGCCAAGCTCAATTCTGATGAGAATTTACAAAAATTAATTCAAAATACCAATAATGACGAAAGTGCCAGTTCAGTAAATATTAGTGAATGATTAAAATGGAATTGTTAGGCGTTATAAAAGAAGAAGATATTTTTGAGGATTGCGTAAAACAGCCCGATATTGATTATAAATTAAGAATGGCGCCCCGAGCAGTTCTTTTTGATGGCGATAAAATAGCATTGTTGTATGTTGGTAAATATAATTATTATAAATTGCCAGGCGGAGGAAAAAAATCGAATGAAAGTTTAGAAGATGCCCTAAAAAGAGAGTGTCTGGAAGAGTGTGGTTGTAATATAGAAATAATAAGAGAGATTGGCCAAATAATAGAATATAAGGACAGAATTTCTCAAAAGCACGAAACATTTTGTTTTTTGGCAAAAGTTGTTGGGAAAAAAGGCGAACAATCACTTGAGGAAGATGAAAAAAATTCGGAATATAAATTATTATGGGTTGATTTGGATAAGGCCATAGAATTGATGACTAACACTAAACCACAAGGAGGAATAAATTTAGATGACGGAGATAGCGTTTATTTTGCGCAATTTATAGTAAAAAGAGAGTTGATATATTTGATGAAGGCCAAAGAATTATTGAATGAGCAAAGTTGATAGTAAAATTCGTTTAGCCAAATATTTGGCGCAAGCTGGCATTGCCGCTCGGCGCAAAGCCGAGCTTTTGATATTGGCGGGGCGAGTTTCAGTCAATGGCCAGGTAGAAAAAAATGTAGCTACCAATATTGACCCCAGTATTGATGAAATTAAATTTGATGGACATAAATTGCAAATTGAAAATAAAGTTTATTATGTTTTACATAAGCCAGTTGGCTATGTCTGCTCTTTGGAGGATGCTCACAACAAAAACAAAGTCACTGACTTATTGCCAGCCGAAGAAAAAATATGGCCAGTTGGGCGCCTGGACAAGGATTCTAGTGGCTTGCTTATTTTGACCAATGATGGTGAATTGACCAATCTAATGACGCATCCGCGTTATGCTAAGCCAAAAAAATACCAAGTGACAGTCAACAAGAAATTTGTGGCTAAAGATGCTAGGTTGCTGGAGTCAGGAATTGAGTTGGAAGAAGGATTGGCCAGAGTTGATAAAATAAAAATAATTAGTGATAATAACATTGAAATTACTTTGCATCAGGGTTGGAAAAGACAAATCAGACGCATGTTGAACGCTGTTGGTTATCGGGTAATCAATTTGGTGCGAGTGCAAGAAGGAAAATTAATTTTAGGCGACTTGCCCCTGGGTCAGTATAAAAAAATAAACAGAGACGATATATTATGAATGTTTGGGCGACACTAGTAACAGTTTTGCTTTCCTGGAATTTGACAATTCAAGGTTTTTATCATTTGCCACAAATTCAGTTGCAAGAAAATGACGCGCAAACTAAAGTAACTTTAGGTGATCAGCGTTTAGAAGAGGGGAAATTGATTCCTCGCAAAATAGATAATAATTCTTGGGGAGTAAAAATTAGTGCCCAGTCAGCTGCGGTCATGGATAAAAATACCGGCCTAATTTTGTGGCAAAAAAATGCCGATCAAGTCAGGTCATTGGCCAGCATTACAAAATTAATGACAGTATTAGTTTTCTTGGATCACAATCCTGGTTGGGACAAAATTGTGACCATGGAGCAAGTCGATGAAACAGCAGAACTGAAACCAAATATTTTGCGGGGAGAAAATGTGACAGTCCGCGATTTGTTTAATGTTGCCTTGGTAGCTTCGGATAATAACGCCGCTCGCGCTTTGGCCAGAAGCACGGGTTTAAACACTGAGGATTTTGCCAAAGCCATGAATGCTAAAGCTTTGATTTTAAAAATGAACCAAAGCAATTTTGTTGAACCCACTGGCTTGAACGCGCAAAATCAGGCCACAGCGCTTGATGTGTTAAAAATGGCTAAGACAGCTTTTGCTAAGCAGGAAATTCAAAAAGCCGTAGTGCAAAAATCGTATAGTTTACTTACTCAGGAAGGACGCAGTCAAAAAGTGTTGAGTACCAATAATTTACTCAAGAGTTATCTCAATGTCAAAGCCGGAAAAACTGGCTATATCGAAGCCGCTGGCTATTGTCTGGTGGTGGAAGTGGCCAATGATGAAGGACAAGAAATTTTGACAGTGGTTTTGGGCTCATCAGCGCATGAAAATCGTTTTCAAGATGCCAAAATATTAAGCGGCTGGGTTTTTGAGAATTATCAGTGGCTTTGAGTAGCGAATTTTATTATCTTGGGAAAAATGTTATTATATATAGTATCAAACAGTAGAAAAATATGACTGAAAAATATTTGATAGCTAATTGGAAAATGCAACTTGATAAGGAACAGGCCATTCAGCAGGCCTCGCTTTTGACTAAATTATTGAGTGAAGAAAAAATCAATAAAGATCTGCAGGTAGTATTGTGTCCGGATTTTATTGCCTTGAGCGAAGTAGCGGATATTATTAAGGGCTCAAAGATTGTTTTGGGAGCGCAGGATGGTTTTTATGAAGAAGTGGGTGCTTTTACTAGCCAGGTTTCCATGAGACAAATCAAGGAGGCCGGTTGCCAGTTTGTTATTTTGGGGCACTCCGAAAGAAGAAAATTAGGCGAGAGCGATGAAATTATTAACAAAAAAATTAAAGCGGCCTTAGAACAGGGGCTGGTGCCGATTGTTTGTGTGGGCGAAACATTTGATGAACGCAAAGAGGGTCAAAAAGATCTGGTCATCATGCACCAAGTTTATGAGGCCCTGAAAAATATCAAGCCCAAATCAGATCAGAAAATAATTATTGCTTACGAACCAGTTTGGGTGATAGGCACTGGCCAAGCTATCGGTTCGGCTGATGCTTTTTATGCGGCTTCATTGATTCAGCAAAGCTTGCTTGATAGTTTGCCTAATCATGATGAAAAATACTGTGGCGTAATTTATGGTGGTAGCGTCAATCCCAGCAATATAAATGATTTTGTGGATCTACCAAATATCCAGGGAGCTTTGGTTGGCAATGCTAGCTTAGACGCGCAAGAATTTTTTACAATAATAAAAAAAATAAAATAAAAAAATGATCAAACCATTAAGCGAAATGTTAGCCAAGGCCGAGAAAGGGCATTATGCCATCGGCGCCTTCAATACTTCCAATTTGGAAATTACCTTGGCGATTGCTAGAGCGGCAGTTAAGCTGAAAGCCCCGGTCATTATTCAAACATCAGAATCAGCTATTAAGTATTCCAACACAGTAGTGATTTATAATTTGATTAAAAGTATAGCTGAAACTGTAGCGAGAAAAGTTCCGGTGGCTATTCACTTGGATCACGGCAAGGACTTGTCAATTATTCAAGAATGTATTAAAGTTGGCTACAATTCTGTGCATATTGATGCTTCGGAAAAAGATTTTACCACTAATGTCCGTTTGAGCAAAAAAGTGCGACAATTAGCCAAAAAAAGTCATGTTTCCGTGCAAGCAGAATTGGGCTCCATCTTGGGGAAAGAGGGTTTGGTACGCTTGGAAAAAGGGGAAATCAATATGGAAGAATTAATGACTGATCCAGAGCAAGCCAAGAAATTTGTTAGATTAACCAAAGTTGATGCGCTAGCTATATCAGTCGGCACTATTCATGGTCGTTTTGTGGGCTTGGAAAAAGTAGATCAGGAGAGATTAAAGAAGATACACTCTTTAGTAAAAATACCTTTAGTTTTGCATGGGGCTTCTGGTTTGCCACCAAAGGATCTAAAAGAAGCAGTGATCAATGGAGTGAGTGTGGTAAATATTGACACTAATTTGCGCTTGGTTTTCAAAAAATCTTTGTGGAAAAGTATGAATCAGGAAAGAAACATTATTGATCCTCGGGCAATTTTGACACCCAGCATTGTCAGTGTGCAAGCCGAGGTAGAAAGAATAATTAAAATTTTGGGTAGCGCCAATAAGGCCTAATATGACAGACATTTTACTTATAATATTAATATTAGTTTCTGGTTTTTTTATAGTCCAGATGTTGTTACGCAAGTCGCCAAATTTGGCTAGTATTAATATTAATAATTTACCGGAAATAAAAGCTGAGCGACAAAAGCAAATAATTTTGCGAGGACGCTTGTATCGTGGCGCCCAAGAAACTTTTGCCAAATTTAAAAAAATATTAGAGCCGATTCAAGATCAAATAAATTTGAATTTTAAAAATTATTATCAAAGATTAAGATCTTTTGAACATGAGTTAAAAAGAAAAGGCGAAAAGCAATTGAGTGAGGCAGTTGACAAGTCGCAGACCTTGAATAGTTTTTTGGTAGAGGCCAGACAGTTGATCAACAGTGAAGAATACCAAAAAGCCGAAGACAAATTGATTGATGGCTTATCTCTTGATACGCATAATGTCGAGGCCTACAAGTTATTAGTTGATCTTTATCGAGCTCGCAAGCAATTTGACGAAGCCAAAGAAACTTTAGAATATTTGTTACGATTGACGCATGAAGCTGATCCCAGTGTTTATTTTTCCTTAGCTGATATCGCTAAAGAACGCGGTAATTTAAAACAAGCGGAAGATGATTATTTGCGTTCGATTTCGCTTTCGGATGATAATTATTTATATTTTCTATCTTTGGCTGAGGTTTATCTGGAGCTTGATGATAAGGAAAAAGCCCTGCAAACAGCTCAACGTGCCTATATTTTGGCTCCAAACAATCCTAAGATTCTTGACTTTTTGATAAATCTTTGTATAATTATCCAGGACAAAGCGCTGGCCAATGATTATTTGGAGCAATTAAAGGCCGTTAATCCGGAAAATAACAAAATAATCGAGTTCAACGAAAAAATAGATAATTTGTCTTAGTGAGTTTTGTAATTTATTATTTTGGGTAAGTATTAGCATGGAGGGTCGGTACCGAAGTGGTCAACCGGGACAGACTGTAAATCTGTTGGCATACGCCTTCGAAGGTTCGAATCCTTCCCGGCCCACCAAAATTTTTAATTCATGCCGTCTTAGCTTCACCCACGGGGTGACCGCCCTGTGGGCGGCAGTTGGTTCTTCGTTGATAAACAAAAACAAAATTAGATTTATTCATGCCGTCTTAGCTCAGTTGGTAGAGCAACGCCATGGTAAGGCGTAGGTCATCAGTTCAAATCTGATAGACGGCTCCATTGTATTTAGTTATATAAAATCATTAGCACTTGCCTTGGTTGTTTCCGCCAAAGGCGGACCA
>CAZILH010000007.1:0-42121 GCA_964540095.1 uncultured Gammaproteobacteria bacterium
AGGGTTTTGAAATTAGCTCTTCGGAAATGGTTTATTTATCAAAAAACCAGGCAGAAGTAAAAGATAGTGAAAAATTGATAAAATTATTGGATGAGCTCGATGAGCTCGATGATGTCAACAACATCTATACCAACGCCAATATATAAATCATGACAAAAAAATTTACTATTTTAGGATTTGATCCAGGGCTAGCCGACACTGGTTTTGGCGTGATTTGTCGGGAAAATAATAAATTGCGTTATCTGACTTGTGGCAGTATAAAAACTACAGCTGGCAAAAATTTTTCTAGTCGGATATTAGAAATATATCTGGAAGTAAGTAAGTTGATAAAGGAATATGAGCCCGATCTAGTAGCCGTGGAAAAACTTTTTTTTGCCAAAAACACCAAAACAGCTATTGATGTCAGTCAAGCCAGAGGAGTGCTACTACTAGCCATTGTTGAGCAGAAAAAAACTTTGGTGGAATTGACACCACTACAAGTAAAACAGGCAGTGACCGGCTCTGGACAGGCCAGTAAGCGTCAAATTGGGGTCATGGTTAGGACTTTGTTACAATTGTCAGCTGTGCCAAGGTCTGATGATGCGGCTGATGCTTTGGCCATTGCCATTGCCGGCGTTTCATTTAATCCACTTTTAAGGAAATAATGAAAAAATTAAAAATCGTTTCAATTTCAGCTGAGGTGCATCCTTATTCCAAAACGGGTGGTTTGGGTGATGTGACGCGGTCATTACCTAAGGCCTTTCATCGTTTGGGGCATGAGGTAATTATCGTTACTCCATTTTATGCCAAGGTCATAGATCAGGGAAAGTTTAAAATAGAAAAAATTTTTAGTGATGTTAAATTAAATATTGATGCCGAAAATGAAGAATCAGTCAGCTACTATCGCACCGAATTATTGCCCGGCTTGAAGGTGTATTTTGTTGGTAATGAAAAATATTTTTCTCGTCACAAAAAATTGTATGGTTCGGAGCACGAAAATGCTCGTTTTTATCTTTTTGATATAGCTGTCCTCAAATTAATATCGCTGTTAAAATTCAAAGCTGATATTATTCATTGTCACGACTGGCACTCAGGTCTAGTGCCCTACTTAAAACAAAATCGTTTCAAAAAAAGCGAAACTCTTTCTAAGGCCGCCACGGTTTATACTATTCATAATTTGGTATTTCAATTGGGACACAATTGGTGGGAAGTGCCAGAGAAGTATAAGGATAAGGGAATTAAGGCCCTGCCATTGTTTGGTGATAAAAAAATTGAGTATATCAATTTTGCTAAGCGGGGTATTCTCAATGCCGATGTTATCAATACGGTTTCCGAGACCTATGCTGAAGAAATATTACGGCCAAGTTTTGGGCAGGATCTGCACCGTATTTTGAGAAATAGAAAAGAAAATCTCTTTGGCATCGTCAATGGTATTGACTATAAGGATTATAACCCCATCAATGATCCTAATTTGGTATTGAATTATGATCATAAAAAAATACAACGAAAAAAAGTAAACAAAGAGCGCATTCAAAAATTATTCAACCTTAAGGTTGATAAAGATGCGCCAGTCTTGTGTACCACCTCGCGAGTCACTTACCAAAAGGGCTTTGAGTTGATATTGAACACCATCAATAACATCATGGATATGGGCGCTCAGCTGATTGTCATCGGTGCTGGCGATAAGAGCTATATCAACGAATTCATGAAACTAGCTAAAAAGTACCCCAAACAATTAGCAGTCATACCCTCGCACAAGGAAAATCAAAAATATGAGACCTTGGTTTACGCCGGCTCAGATATGTTTTTGCTACCCTCGCATCATGAGCCCTGCGGCATCAATCAGCTGATTAGTTTTCGTTATGGTTGTGTGCCCATTGTTAGGCAAACTGGTGGCTTGAATGATACGGTAGAAAATTTTGAACCAAACAATGAAGCTAGTAATGGTTTTACCTTCAAAAATTACGATCAAAATGAATTTTTGATTGCCTTAACCAGGGCCCTAGAAACCTACAAGCACAAAAAAATGTGGCGGGACTTGGCTTGTCGTGGCATGAAGGCCTCCTATTCTTGGGAAATACCAGCCAAAGAATATTTGGAGCTTTATCAGCACGCTATTAAGATAAAAAATGAAAAAGATAACTTGGGTTAATTTTTTGCACATCTATCAGCCACCCTGGCAGGCAGTCGGAGTGGTACAGCAGATAGCTAGTCAAAGCTACGAGTATTTGGTTTATCTTTTTAAAAAATATCCAAAATATCGAGCCACTATAAATATCAGTGGCTGTTTACTGGACATGCTTTTTGAAATCCGACCGGACTTGGTCAAAGAATTACAAAAATTAGTAAGCCGAAAACAAATTGAGTTAACAGCCACAGCCAAATTTCATCCGCTTTTGCCACTGCTCAGTCAGGAAGAAGTGGTTAGACAAATACAATTAAATACCGAGACCTTAAAAAAGTTTTTTCCAGGAGTAAAGCCAAGCGGTTTTTATTTGCCGGAAATGGCCTATAGCCAAGGAGTGGCAAAAATTATCAAACAGTTGGGTTATAAATGGATAATACTGGATCCAATATGCGCCAATGAAAAGATTGATAATAATATACGCTATAGTATTAAAAATATTGGCTTGGCAGTTATTTTTCGTGATAGAATAATATCAAAAAAATATCCAGCCGAAGAGATTTATCACAAGCTAGAAAAACTAAGGACCAATGAAACAATAATTACCGCTACTGACGGCGAAATATATGGCCATCGCCACGAAGATTGGCAAGGGCATATTGAAAAAGTAATTTCTCATAAAAACTTGGAAACAAAAACAGTATCCCAATACATATTGGGGCTAAGTAAGAAAAAAACCATTACTTTACGTTCGGGAACTTGGGAGTCAACATTAGCAGAACTAAAATCTAATAGGCCTTTTGTAATGTGGGCTGATCCAGGTAATAAAATCCAGCAAGATTTGTGGGCTCTAGTTGCTTTGGCTAGTAGCTTGCTAAAAAAATACAAAAAAGATCCTAGTTTTCAATGGGCCAGAATGCATCTTGATCAGGGTTTGATTTCTTGCACTTTTTGGTGGGCTTCAGCCAGGAAGCCCTCGGCTTTTTCTCCTTTGACTTGGCATCCTGACATGATCGATAATGGTGTCGAAGAGTTGGTACGCAGTGTGCGATCTCTACAGCGCGCAACAACTAAAGAAAAAATACAGGCCGAGAAGTTATATCTAGAAGTTAAAAAAAATACTTGGATGATTCATTGGAAAAAATATAGTAAATAAAAGGGATAAGCTAAAAGTCAGAAGCAATTATTTTACTTTATTTTTTTAAACATTTTATTAAATAATTTGCAATGGGATGGAGATTACAAGCATCAAACAATACATGGATAAATTGCTGGATCAGGATTTTATTACAGTTTTGTTTAATCAACGGCTCAATAAATTTTATCCAGATTTTAAGCAAGTAGATAGCATTGTTTTTCATCCTTACAAGCGCCACGTTGGCAAAACCAGCATGATAATGGTGGTAGAGTATGTGTTAAGTTATTTAACAATAGATGAAAAAATAAAAACAATCAGTTTATTTTCTTCGGCACACTCGGATGGCTCTAGAACAAGATCTTTTTATGGTCAAAGTTATTTGTATGATCACGGTTTTGGTCAAGGCAATTTTTTGGTTGGCCGGCCCCTGTTTTATCTTGACGAGCAGTTTGCTTTTTTTTATGAAGCAGTGCTGGGCCGTACTTTTCGTAAAGTTATGCAGGAAAAGCCCGAACAAGATTTTTCCGTTATTTTGGATTTGGCGGCTAGGTGGGTAAAACAAATGCACGATTGTCCGGTTGATAAAGAAAATAAGTTTGTATCTTTTGATTTCAGCGAAATGTCGCCCAAACCGCAAAGATTTTTGGATGACATGACCAAGGTTTATCCAGAATTAGCTCAGCGTCTAGCCAGCACCTTTCATCGCCTAGCTGATTTGAAGAAAAGAAATTTCAACACCTTTCCGGTTTCGATTATACACGGTGATTATCATCCCGAAAATATCATTGTAAAAAAGTCGGAGCCAGATAAAATAAAAGTTATTGATTTTACTGATTTATCCTTGGGCGATCCCATGGTGGACTTGGGGTCATTCATTCAGCAGATAGATTTTATGGGCTTTGAGTGTTTGAGCAGGGCTAATATAAATAAGTATAAAACTATTTTTTTGGAATATTATTTTAATAAAAAATTCCAAGACATTGATATCAACGATTTGAACAGAATAAATTTATACCAGGCCTGGGTAGTTTTGCGCACCACTTTGTTGCTTTTTTATGCCAAGTCAGCCAGTCACCCACTTGGCGAGTTGATTGAGGAAATAGATCGCTATTTGACCTTGGCTGAAAGTGGTGAAAGAAAAATAAATTTGTATTAATTTTTTTTAGTTATGTTAAACAAAAATAAAACCCGCTTCGCGCGCGAAGCGAGGCGAGCAAAAGTTCTGTTCTGTGCCGCCGAAGCCAGCCCTTTGGCCAAGGTGGGTGGTTTGGCAGATGTAGTTGGTTCTCTGCCAAAAGCTTTGGTTAAAATTGGCCTTGATGTTCGTCTGATTTTGCCATATTACGCTGTCATCAAAGGAAAATACAAAACTAAGTTAGTAAAAAAAGATCTACCGATTAGCTTGGATGGTCAGCAGCAGCGCTTTGATCTTTATCAAACTACATTGCCAAATAGCAAGGTGCCAGTGTATTTAGTCAAACACAAGTTTTTTGATTATCCCGAAATATATTTTGGCACTAAAAAAATTAGTTTAAATAAAAGATTAATAAGTGATGTCGAGCGCTACACCTTTTTTTCTAAAGCCGTGGTTGAGGTTATGAAAGCGCTTAATTGGCAAATAGACATAGTTCACTGCCATGATTGGCACACAGCACTAGTTCCCACCTTTATCGATGAATATTCAGTGAAATATAGCAGTTTTCCCAACACCAAGACACTGCTAACCATACACAATTTAGCCAACCAAGGACTCAGCCATTTGGATATATTGGATTATGCTGGTTTGCATCATGATCTGACTCCAGCAGTGATGGAAGATTATTATGATCAGGATGGCCAAATTTTGGATTTGATGAAAATCGGTATTTTGTCAGCCGATCACATAAATACAGTCAGCCCCAGCTACGCTAAAGAAATATTAACCAAGCAATATGGCGAGCATTTAGAAAAGTATTTGCTAAGGCGCCATAAAAATCTTAGTGGCATAGTCAATGGTCTTGATGTAGATTTTTTTGATCCCAATAAAGACAAATTAATTTACCAAAAATATAATTACAAAAATTTTGGGATTGGCAAGAAAGTAAATAAGCAAAAATTACAGAAAGCTCTGGGCCTGGATACTAATCAACATGTGCCACTGTTTGGTCTAGTGACGCGCTTATTCAAACAAAAGGGTTTGGATATTTTGTTGCCGGCCATTGAAGAACTTTTGAAAAAATCCAAGTTTCAATTAGTGGTTTTGGGCTCTGGTCAAGCAGAATATGAAAAAGCGCTAAAAAATTTGCAAAGCAAATATCCAAAAACAGTGGCTGTCAAAATAGGCTTTGATGCTCGCTTGGCGCAAAAAATTTACGCGGCTTCGGATTTTTTCTTGATGCCTTCATTTTTTGAGCCCTGTGGTTTGGGACAAATGATTGCTATGCGCTATGGCTCCATACCTATTGTCAGAGCGACTGGTGGTCTCAAAGACACAGTCACCAGCCAGAGCGGTTTGGTTTTTAAAAAGTATAGTCAAAGTGAATTGGAGAGAATGATGAAAAAGGCCTTAAGATTATATAGTGCTCCCAAGATTTTGAATGGCATGGTAAAACACGATATGCAATTAGATTTTTCTTGGAAAAAATCAGCCCTTGCTTATCAAAAACTTTATAAAAAATTAAATTAATTCACCCCCTAAAATAATTTTAAATTAATTTTTCAAATATGATAAAATCAGAATTTAGAAAAGATTATATTCAAGAAAAATATGTTATCATTGCTCCGCGGCGAATAAGGCGGCCAAATGATGTCAGAGTGCCGATCGATCAGACCACCAAGCAATTTGATGAGGCCTGTCAGTTTTGCCCTGGTCATCTGAAAGGTGACAAGCTTCTCTATCATCTTGGGCCAGCCAAAAATTGGCGCATTGCCACCAAGGCCAACAAATATCCAGTGGTGACTCTCAATAATCCTTTGGCCTATGGCCAGCAAGAAGTGGTCATAGAAACACCGGATCATCTTAGAGAGCTGGAGGACTTGCCAGTGGAGCATTTGGCCGAGCTGCTGACAACTTATGCCGAAAGAACCAAAGCTATTACTAAAAATAAAAAAATAGAATATATTTTGATATTCAAAAATAATGGTGGCACAGCCGGCGCCTCTCTGCAACACTCACATTCGCAAATTTTTGCTACTAATTTTTTACCACCGCATTTGGCTGATAAATCTCAGCGCCAACAAGCTTATAAACTGCAAAAAGGCACTTGTGTTTATTGTGATGTAATAAAAAAAGAAAAAAAAGGTCCGCGTTTTGTCTGGCAGGACAAAAATATCATTGCTTTCACGCCTTATGCCTCGATGTTTAATTATGAAATATGGATTATGCCCAAAAGGCACATCGATAATATTACTTTGCTTACGGCGGAGGAGAAGTTATCTTGGGCCAAGATTTTGAAACACAGTTTGAAAAAAATAAGTTTGCTCAATCTGCCTTATAATTATTATTTTCATCAGGTGATTCATGATGAAGACCAGCATTTGTATATGAAGATAGTGCCTCGTGGCTCTGTCTGGGCTGGAGTAGAGATTGGCTCAGGTCTTATCATCAATCCTATTGCTCCAGAGGAAGCGGCTAAGTTTTATAGATTAGGGTTGAAATAAGTATCGCCCACAGGGCGACCACCCTTTGGGCGGTAAAGTTGAAAGTAAAAAGTTGAAATTATAATACCCCCTCTGTCCTAGCGGACATCTCCCCCTAAATTAGGGGGAGAAAAATAGGGGGTATTTTTTGGCTAATATTAGGTAAATATTTATTTAATATTATCAACAGTTATTATATAATCCTTAAAATCTATATAATTATTTTTTTATTGGTTAATATTTTGAGCAATAAATTGATAAAGTGCCATTGCGGCGTATTCTGTATAGGTATTGTTAGTGCAACTGAAGCGATAGTAATCGTCGACTGATCGTATAATATTATCAGGAGAAGTTGATCCTATTCTTTGTGTCCGTTCTAAAATATGGTTGAGTTTTTCAATGATTTTCTCTATAGTTGTGCCAGAGTCTTTTTCTTTTTGTAATTCAGCAGTAACTTCTTGAATAATGCTTAGATATTTTTGATAAATTGGCCTTAGATGTTTTTCTATCAGCAAGTCTTTTTCATTTGCCTGAATCCATCCAGTATCTAGAGCATAGGTAAGGCATTCTTCGTAATATGTATTTTCATCCATGACCCTACCTTTGTTTTCATTTTGTATTTCTGGCCATTGTCCTGGTAATCTTGGTTTTTCCATATTTTATTACTTCACTTTTCCAAACTTCCTTTTCCCGGCCTGGACTACATCGCCAGATTTGATAATAATATCTTTATCCCAAGCTGATATTTTTTCGTGATTTAGTTTCAGGCCACCACCGTCTATTAGGCGTCTGGCTTCGCCTTTGGAATTTACTAATTTCATTTGTAATAGCAAATCAACAGGGTTTATTTTATTTTTGCCAATAGCAAATTCTTGTATTTCATCAGGATTGGCTTTTTTAGCAAAAATGTTGGTGAACTCTTGGCCAGCTTTGGTAGCCGTATTTTCACCAAAATAAATTTTTACAATTTCACCAGCCAGCTGGAATTTTATGTCACGGGGGTTTTTGCCGGCCTTCAAATCTTTATCAAGTTGTTTTATTTCATTCAGTGGCACTCTAGTGCAAAGTTCAAAGCCGGAAATAATCATGCCGTCAGTCCAAGACATAATTTTGCCAAACATATCTTGAGCCGTATCTGATAAGGCAGCCATGTTGCCCTCGGATTTGCCCATTTTTTTGCCACTGGTGTCGGTCAGCAAACGCATGGTGATAACAAACTTTTCTTTGTGTTTCAGTTCTTTCATCAGATCACGACCAGCCAGCATATTGAAGGTCTGGTCATTGCCACCGATTTCGCCATCAACATCCATAGCCACGCAGTCATAGGCCTGTAAGGTCGGATACATGAATTCGTGTAAGTAAATCGGTTTGGCCGATTTGATGCGCTCTTGGAACATATCTCGCTCTAGTAAGCGCTGGACAGTGAAGTGTTTGGCCAAATCCATGACTTGATTGAAATTCATTTTGCTCTGCCATTGGCTGTTGAATTTTATGTCGGCTTTATTATTGCCTGAAAAATTTATCAACTTACTAGCTTGATTTTTGTAGCTCTTGGCATTTTTCAAAACCTGCTCTCTGGTCAATGCTTGGCGGGCAGCTGTTTTGTCTGTCGGATCGCCAACCATGCCAGTAAAATCACCAATCAATAATATTATTTTATGGCCTAATTCTTGGAATTGTCTAAGCTTCTCTATGGTAATAGCATGGCCCAAATGCAGGGTCGGGCCAGTGGGGTCAATACCTAAATACAATGTTAGCTGTTTGCCAGACAGTAATTGTTTTTTTAAGTATTCCTTACTGGGGTAGACATTTTCTACACCCCTTTCCAATAGTTCTTGAATTTTTGCTTGATCCGTGCTAATTTTAGCCATAGTTTCGATTTTTCTTAATTTCAGCCCGTGGAATAATCCCATCTAAACGGGATTAGTGCCGCGTTATGGTTATTAATTATATTTTATTTTTTTACTATAAAGCCCAAATTTAGCAAAATAGTGTCCAATGGCACTATTCCACGGGCTAAAGTATATTCAAATTATAGCTTATTTTTGCTATAATTCAAATACTAATTACAAATATGCCCATACCCCAATTAGAACCAACTTTTCAACATAAAAAAATAGACCAAAAGTCGAGTTTTTTTTCCAAAGCAACGATCGGCTCTGGTCACGGAAAACCCAAGACCCCTAAAAAGGGATTTTTCAAAAGGTTGTTTAAAAAATACTGGCTATATATTGTTGCCTTAATTTTGTTGTTGGGTATTGCTTTTATTGCCCTGGTAGCTTGGTATTCCAAGGACTTGCCAGATGTCAATAAATTGATTGACCGCAGTTCACCGCTTAGCACCAAGATTTATGATAGCAAGGGCGAAACATTGCTTTATGAAGTACATGGGCCAGAGCAAAGAACTTTGGTGACTATTAGCGAGTTGCCTGACTATGTCAAACAAGCCACCATTGCTATTGAAGACAAAGATTTTTATAACCACAGCGGTATTTCTATCAAAGGAATCATCCGTGGACAGATTGTGCCCCGCCTCAGTGGCCAAAGAGCGCAGGGCGGTTCGACACTCACTCAGCAATTTGTAAAAAACGCTATTTTGACTAATGAGCGTCGTGTATCCAGAAAAATAAAAGAATGGGTTTTGTCTTATCGCATTGAACAAAAATTTACCAAAGACGAAATCCTGCAAATGTATTTGAATGAAATTCCCTATGGTGGTTCAGCTTATGGTATTGAATCCGCGGCTCATTATTATTTTGATAAGTCAGCCAAAGATTTGACTTTGGGTGAAGCCGCAGTTTTAGCCGCCTTACCGCAGTCACCAACATATTTGTCGCCATTTGGTAATAATAAAGATAAGTTGATTACTCGTCAGCATACAGTTTTGAATTTGATGGTTGATCAAGGATACATTACCAAAGAAAAAGCCGATGAAGCCAAACAGCAGGAATTAAAATTTAAAAAAAGAGCGGAAAATATGCGCGCCCCGCATTTTGTCACCTATGTCAAACAACAGCTAGAGGAAGAATACGGCACTACCATGGTTGAGCAAAGTGGCTGGAAAATAACCACCTCTTTAGACTGGGAAATGCAACAAGCCGCTGAACGAGCTGTGGCTGAAGTGGCGCCAAAGAATAAAGAAAAATACGATGCCGATAATGCCGCTCTGGTGGCTATTGATGTGGCTACCGGCGACATCAAGGCCATGGTGGGCTCCAAGGACTTTTTTGACGATACGATTGATGGGCAGGTCAATGTGGCCGTAGCTGATAGACAGCCCGGTAGCTCCATCAAGCCCATTGTTTATTTGACAGCTTTTATCAAGGGCTATAGGCCAGACACTATTCTTTTTGACTTGGCTACCAAGTTTGGCATCAAGGCTGATGGCACGCCCTACAAGCCACTGGACTATGATGGCAAAGAAAGAGGCCCAGTTTCTATCAGGCAGGCCTTAGCCGGCTCATTGAATATTCCAGCGGTTAAAGTATTGTATTTGGCTGGAGTAAAAAGTGTCACTGATCTAGCCACTCAGCTTGGTTATACTACACTGACCAATCCAGATCGCTATGGCTTGTCACTGGTCTTGGGAGGAGCAGAAGTAAAATTGTTGGAGCACGTCAATGCTTATGCGGCCATTGCTCGCGAAGGAGTGGCTCAGGACTATCGTTCGGTATTGAAGATAGAGGACTCTAAGGGTGAGATAGTCAAAGAAAACAAAGAAAATAAAGGACGACGAGTAGTTGATAAAAAATACACTAGAATTTTGTCTGATGTTATGTCGGACAATTCAGCTCGGGCTTTTATTTTTGGGGGAGCAAACTTTTTAACCCTACCAGACAGACCAGTAGCCGCCAAGACCGGCACAACCAATGATTATCATGATGCTTGGACTATGGGCTTTACGCCTGATATTGCGGCTGGTGTCTGGGTAGGCAACAGTAATAATCGAGCTATGAAAGCCGGTGCCGATGGCTCTGTTGTTGCGGCACCAATTTGGAATAAATTTATGCGCGAGGTGACAGCCAAGATGCCGGTCAAGGGTTTTGAAAAAGAAGTTTTGGAGCCCTGCGACAAAACAATGCTTTGCGGTCAACTAGCCAAAGAGCAGATTGTAAAAATTGATAAAGTCACTGGCAAGTTAGCCACGGCCTATACGCCCTATGACCAGATTGAAGAAAAAAAATATTTGGAAGTGCATGAAATTTTGCAATATGTAAACATCAATGATCCGTTTGGTCCACCACTTGATAATCCTAGCAATGATCCGCAGTATGCTGCTTGGGAAGAGCCAATCAAAAAATGGGCTACCGATAATGGCTACAATACTGATCCAATTCCTACAGAATTTGATGACACTCATAAGCCAGAAAATCAACCGAGCATTAGCATCTTGTCGCCCAGTGAAAACCAAACTATTAATTCCACTAGTATTAATATTTCCGTGCAGACCAGCGCCCCACTTGGTGTAAAAAAAGTAGAATATTTTTTGGACAATGATAAAGTTGGTGAAAGCATTAGTGCGCCGTTTGGTTTGAATTACAGCATCAATCCATTTGTCAGCAATGGCTCGCATCGCTTGCGGGCAATCGCCTCTGACGATATTGGTGATTATAAAGAAGCTAGTATCAATATCAATATTCAGCTTGACACCTCATTGAGACAATTTAATTTGCAATGGATTGATCCACAAAATAATACTAATATCTCTGCTACTAGTTTGCCCTATAATTTGCGAGTTAGTTTGGACAAGCCACAGAATGTTAAAAAAATAGATTTTTATTATAAAGATCAGAGTAATAATTCTCAGTGGTTTGCTTATGTTGAGAATCCGAGCAATTCACCAAGCACACTTTGGGGTAAAGGTTTGTCACCCGGTACTTACCGGCTTTATATGGTGGTGCAAGATCAGGGTAATGGTCTGATGACTACACCGGAAATTACAGTCAATATACAATAATATTATCCATCCAGCCCTGCACCATATGGTGCAGGGCTGGATTTTGACAAATTTAACTTATAGATTTAAGATACTTTTGGTGTCTTGACGACTGGTTCTAGCGTCTTGACCGTTTGACCACCTACAACGCGGGAGAATCGACATGCCGGATTTGACTCAGCCCCACACTTCGGACGAGGTCTATGTTTCTGGGGCATTGACCAATGCCAAACCGGAAGGAATCGATCCTAGGGAGCTTTATAAGAGGATCGGCGATCTTTGCCGGAACAATGGGCTCGATCCCTACATACCCCATCTGCACACTGATCCGGTGCTGCACAGGGACATCCACCCCACCCACGTCTACGAAGTGGACCATCAGAAGGTGCTGGATGCCTGCCTGGTCATTGCCTATGTGGGCCAGGCCAGTGGCGGTGTTGGTATGGAAATGGAAATGGCCAGAGCCAATTCCACCCCGATCATCGTACTGTACGAAGCCGATGTTCCGGTCACCAACATCTCACGCATGTATCGGGGAAATCGGGCTGTGAAGGCAGTGGTCCGCTTCACGGACATGGACGATGCGCTGTTCAAGCTGGACTCGGCCCTGGGAGAGGTGCTGAGGCGCTGGGTCCGGGTTGAGCCGTTGGTCTATTAGTGGTTTTCGAACAAGTTCTTCTTCTTCGTGGGACAACACAAGTCCCGGCCTCAAGGAGCTCGTCTGCACGGGCTCCTTTAATTTTGCTTAATACTTGCCATTGAGCGTAAAAACCATTATCATATCTTAGATATGGACTTCAAATTGGTTTCAAAATTTAAGCCAGCCGGCCATCAAGCTCCAGCCATAAAAAAGCTGGTTGACGGCTTGCAAGCTGGTTATCAAGATCAAACATTGCTGGGAGTCACGGGCTCAGGCAAGACTTTTACTATTGCCAATGTGGTGGCCAAGATTAACAAGCCGACTTTAGTAATTTCTCACAACAAAACTTTGGCCGCGCAGTTGGCCTCTGAGTTTCAGGATTTTTTTCCGGACAATGCCGTGCATTATTTTGTTTCCTATTATGATTATTATCAGCCCGAGGCCTACATACCATCATCCGATACCTATATTGAAAAAGAAACCCAGATCAATGAAGAGATTGATCGCTTGCGTCATGTCAGCACGCAGAGTTTGCTGACTAGGCGTGATGTTTTGATTGTGGCTTCAGTTTCTTGTATTTATAATTTAGGCAATCCAGCCGAGTATCAGAATTTTAGGATAAATTTGAAAGTCGGCGAGAGCTACAATAGATTCAAGTTACTCAAGAATTTGAATAATTTACAATATCACCGCAATGATTTGGTTTTGACGCGTTCTAATTATACAGTCAAAGGTGAAATCATTGATATTTTTGCTTCGGGTCAAGAAAAAGAATTTTATCGACTGACTTTTTTTGGTGATGTCTTAGAAAGTATTGAAACAATTAGTTTGTTGGGTCACAAAGTAATAGACAAGCCCCAAGAAATATTTATTTTTCCAGCCAAGCATTTTATGGTCAGCCCAGAAAGCATAAAAGATATTGTAGCGGAGATAAGACATGACTTGGATTTGGAATTGGCCGAATTTCAAAAGCAGGGTAAAATTTTGGAAGCCGAAAGATTAAAAACCAGAGTCAACAATGATTTGGAAATGATCTTGGAAACGGGTTTTTGCAATGGCATTGAGAATTATTCCCGTTATTTTGATGGTCGGCAAAAAAATGATTCCCCCAATAGTTTGATGGACTATTTTCCCGATGATTTTTTGTTGATCGTTGATGAATCGCACATGACCTTGCCCCAAATTGGCGGCATGTATTTGGGGGATAGAGCCCGTAAGAAAAATTTGATTGAGTTTGGTTTTCGTCTGCAGGCGGCCTATGACAATCGTCCTTTGAATTTTGAAGAGTTCAATCAGCAGTATAGGCAAGCTATATATATTTCCGCTACGCCAGCCGAGTATGAATTAAATAAATCGCAAAGTATTGCTGAGCAATTAGTAAGGCCGACTTTTATTTTGGATCCGACCATCGAGATTCGCCCCAGCAAAGATCAGCTTGATGATTTGATTAAGGAAATCAAAACAAGAGTGGCCAAAAAAGAAAGAGTTCTAGTGACTACTATTACCAAGAGATTGTCAGAAGATTTGACTGAAATATTGTTGGAAAAAAATATTAAAGTTCAGTATTTGCATTCGGAAGTAAAAACCCTAGATCGTATTCAGATCTTGCACGATTTGCGCAGTGGCAAATATGATGTTTTGGTCGGTGTTAATTTGTTGCGGGAGGGCTTGGACCTGCCCGAGGTTTCACTGGTAGCTATTTTGGATGCCGATAAAGAGGGGTTTTTGCGTTCGCGGATGGCCTTGATACAGGTAATGGGCCGTGCCGCCAGACACAAAGATGGTCGAGTGATTATGTATGCTGACAATATTACTGGCTCCATGCAAGCAGCTATTGATGAGACCAATCGCCGTCGGAAAGTGCAGGAGCAATACAATAAAGATAATAAAGTTTCACCAATATCTATTTCCAAATCAGTCAAAGAAGTCGGCTTAAAAGAATTGGATACCAAAACCAGTTTTGCAGAAAGCATCAAACTGATGTCCAAACAAGAAAGACAAGCCCTATTAGAAACCTTGCGTCAGGAAATGGAATTGTCGGCCGACAATTGGGATTTTGAAAAAGCTATAATTTTGAGAGACCAGATAGATATGCTGGCCAATAACAAAAAATAATGTTAGCTAAAGACATTAATCAGAAAAAAATTGAAGCAATATTGGCTGACGAAAACTCCGGCCTATATTTGGTTGATAAGCCAAAAGGACTGCAGTCATTTAGTATTGTGTCTAGAGTCAGAAAGATATTAAATACAAGTAAAGTAGGATTTTCTGGCACCTTGGACCCTTTGGCTTCGGGCCTGATGATAGTGGCTAGCGGGCAGGCCACCAAGCTCTTGGATTTATTTCATATTTTGCCTAAAGAATACGAAGCCGATATTATTTTTGGCAAAGTTAGTCCTTCTTTTGACTTGGAGCTAGCTACTACCACAAATGAATCAGCCGAAAAATTCAGTCAGGAACAACTCAAAGAATCAATAGCAAAATTTACCGGTGAGCAATGGCAACAAGTGCCAATATATTCAGCTGTAAAAGTAGCAGGCCAAAAATTGCATGAGTCAGCGCGACGTGGTAAAAAAGTCGTAGCTCCAAGAAAGAAAATTAGTATTTATAAGATTGACATTTTACGATTTGATTATCCGCAAGCTAAAATTTTGGTGACTTGTTCGGCTGGCACTTATATTAGAAGCTTGGTCAATGACTTGGGTCAGGATTTAAAAACCGGAGCGGTCTTAAGTGATCTGCGGCGCACAGCTATCGGAGATTTATCAATAAAAAAAGCCGCCAAATTTGACGACTTGGATAAAGATAAACTACTCAGCAGTAGGGTGGCTGAAGAAAAGATTAGAGACTACCTAAATGAATATCGTGCTTGGTGACTGTTTTGATGTGTTTTTCAATCAGGTGTGCCGGATATTTGGATTTTTTCATTAACGAACCAAATTCAAAAAGAGGCATTGTCACCTTACCTAAATGATGGTCGTGTGGAAGTTCTAATTCACTTACAATTTGATCGCGACTCCTGACTTTATCGCGATGCCCTGTTAGCAAATCAAGTACACCTTCTTGATCTTCTGGGCTCACATATGGACTGGACATAGTATTGACTAAATTAATTAATTATGTTAATCTCTGGAGGTCTTATTAATATTATAAGTTATAAATTGAATTATGCCAAATAAACAAGCATCTATCAAACACCTCAGACAAACTGTAAAACGCACCAAAAGCAATAACTTGGTTAAGCGCAATATAAAGCAATTGGTCAAAACTGGCCACAAAGCAATTATTGAGGGTTCGATCAAAGACCAGCATCAAGAAATGGCCAAAAAGCTTCAGAAAGCCATTGATAAAGCCGTAAAAGCTGGTATTATTAAGAAAAATACCGGTAATAGAAAAAAAGCTAGATTTATGAAGAGCTTAAATAAAGCAGTGGTTAAATAATAAATTTTATAAAAGACAAATTACCCAGCCCCTCACGAGGGGCTGGGTTTTATAGATTGTTGATTAGTTTAGTGAAAAGCAGAGACTCGTTTACAGCGGATGATTTTAATTGTTGGTCAAGCTCTAATAATTCCGAATAGATTTTTTTTAGTTTATCCATAGTATAAAGCTGACTTTGTCGGAAGGCCTTATCAGCCAGCCAGGGTGGTAATTTTAGGGCCTGGGCTATGGCGCCTGGATAGCTGGCTTGTTTGGATAGAGCCTTGACCTTTATGAGCAGTCGATATTGCCTGACCACCATACTCAAAAGATACTGAGCATTTGTGCCGCTGTTAAATTTTTCATCCAACAATTTCAAAGCCAAAGCTTTATTTTGCTGGCCCAAGGCCTCAACCAGATTAAATATATTATCATCAATTTTGGACACGACAATATTTTTGATATCTTCCACAGTAATATTTTTTTCAGTCAGATGCACTAATTTATCCAGCTCTTGGCTCAAACTCCACATATCATTGCCAACATAAGCAATGAGTACATTGGCTGTTTCATTATCAAGAGTTCGATTTTTTAATTGGGCTTGTTTTTTTAGCCAAGTAATTAGTTCGGCACTAGAAAAATTTTTGAATTCTTCGACAAAGCGGAATTTTTTTAAGGCCTTGTAGAGCTTGGTGCGCACATCGGGCTTGTCGGTTTGCCAAAAAATAATATAATTTTCATCAGATGTATCTTTTTGTTGAGCCAAAAAATTAAGCAGAGAATCTTGCCAAGTGCTTAGTTTTTTGTTATTAAAAATGTTCTTGATAATGATCAATTTTTTGCTAGCCAAGAAACCATTGGCCGAAGCGGCTTCAAAAAAATTACCAGCGCTTATTTCTTCGCCGTCCATATTCAAAATATTGTGACCTTGGGGGTCAACATCAGATTGGAATTTTTTTTTGATGGCTCTGATTTTTTGTCGGGCCAGCCAAGAATTTTCGCCGTAGTAGAAAAAAATCATGCTATTTAATCTTTTCTAAATTACCCCAATTATCGCCACTTTCTATATCAACCACCAGTGGCACGGTCAAAGTATAAATATTTTCCATGCTGGCTTTGATGAAATTGGCCACTTTTTTTTCGTCATTTTTTGGCACTTCCAGCACCAGTTCATCATGAACTTGGAGTATTAGTTTACTTTGGGGACTGATTTTTGGCAAGCCAGCTTGGATGGCGATCATGGCCATTTTCATCAGATCGGCGGCTGTACCCTGCAGAGGCATGTTGATAGCCATACGCTCAGCGGCTGATCGCAACATAGGCATGGAAGAGTGAATATCTGGCAAGTAGCGACGTCGTCCAAAAATAGTCTGGGCATAACCTCGCTGGTAGGCAATTTTTTTGCTGTCTTCAATGTAGGTTTTTATTTTTTTGTAAATTGTAAAATATTTTTCTATAAATTCTTTGGCCTCAGTACGACTCAAGCCCGTGCGTTGGGCTAGGCCCAGAGAACCCAGACCATAAAGAACACCGAAATTTACTTCTTTGGCTGTGCGGCGAATATCCTTGGTCACTTCACTTAGGGGGATTTTGTGAATTTCGGCTGCGGTGCGGGCATGGATGTCTTCGTTATTTTGAAAACTGGCTAGCATGATGGGATCTTTGGACAGGGCGGCGGCTAAGCGCAATTCTATTTGTGAGTAGTCGGCTGATAACAAAATAAAATTTTTGGGAGCCACAAAGGCCTTACGAATTTCTCGTCCCAATTCCGTACGAATAGGAATGTTTTGTAAATTAGGATCAGAAGAAGATAGACGGCCAGTGGCTGTAATGGTCTGATTGAAGCTGGTATGCACGCGATGGGTTTTCGGATCGGCAATGGCTGGTAGAGCAGTGATGTAAGTAGATTGTAGTTTGGTTAGTTCGCGGTATTCAATTATAAGTGGGATAATAGGGTGAGCGTCAAACATTTTATCCAATTCTTGAGCGGCAGTTGATAGCCCGGTTTTATTTTTTTTGATGCCCACGACACTGATTTTCAAGTCCTCAAAAAGTATGGCTTTTAGTTGCAGGGGAGAAGAGATGTTAAATTCTTTGCCGGCTAAAGCAAATATTTTTTGGCTGATTTTTTTTATTTCTGATTCAAATTTGACAGCCATTTTTTCCAAAAAAGGCACATCCAGCAAAATGCCGTTTATTTCCATATCAGCTAGGACTGGGATCAGGGGAATGTCAATATTTTCTAGCAAATCAAAGTTTTTATTGGTTTTGATGATGGGCAGGAGCTTGTGATATAGCCGCCAAGTAATATCAGCATCTTCACAGGCATACCAAGACAGCCGGTCCAAAGGAATTAGTTCAACAGCAATTTCCTTTTTCTTTTTTGGCACCTCATCAAGCAAATCTAGTAGTTTTAATTTTTTGTAACCCAAATAGCTAAAAGCTAGTTCCTCCAACTTCAAGCCCTGATTGGGGTTGATCAAGTAGGCGGCCAATATTGTGTCAAAATTAAGGCCAGCAAGTTTGATGCCCAAGCGACTCAAAACTTTGTATTCATATTTTATGTTGTGGCCAATTTTTTTTATTTTTTCATCTTCTAAAATGTTTTTAAGCAAAGGTAAAACAAGTTTTTTTAGAGAGGGATTTTTTAAATTGATAAAGTAGCCATTTTTGGCTTGCCAGGAAAATGATAAACCCAAAACTTCAGCATCGTGGTCTAAATTATTTGTTTCCGAATCAATGGCTATTAAGTTTTGTTTTTTTAATTCAGCATAAAATTCTTCCCAAGTTTTTTTGTCATTAACCAAAACATAATGCCCATCATTTTTATTATTTATTTTGTCTGGCATAGAAACCATAGCTTGCTGATGAGGAATTTTGTCCAGTAGAGTGCGAAATTCAAATTTTTGAAAAATGTTATAAACTTTTTCGGGATCAAAATTAATAAATTTGGCATCTTCTAAATTCCAATCAAGTTCTAAATCTTTGACAATAGTGACTAAACGCTGGCTGACAAAGGCCTCTTCGCGGTATTGTTTTAATAAATCTTTTGTTCGGGGTTTGATATCAGCTTGTTCAATTTTTTTGTACAGATTTTCCAAAGTGCCGAATTTTTGGATCAAGCTTTCAGCGCCTTTTTCGCCAATACCTTTGACACCCTTGATATTGTCCGAGGCATCGCCCTTGATTGCTTTCAAATCAATGAGTTG
This sequence comes from uncultured Gammaproteobacteria bacterium, assembly GCA_964540095.1. Taxonomy (GTDB): domain Bacteria; phylum Patescibacteriota; class Patescibacteriia; order UBA1558; family GWA2-36-10; genus CALMZN01. The sequence continues at coordinate 19,066 of CAZILH010000007.1, forward strand.
CTTTGGCTCTAGACCATAGCGTTCTTTGACTGCGCTTAAATCATAGACAATTGTATCATTGAAACCGTGCCTCAAAGTCAGCACTTCAGTGCGATTGTTCACTAACTGCAAGGCATCAAGATCGCCAGTGATGATTATTGTTTTGAGATTTTTGTATTTTTTGTAAGTGTTATCAGCTATGGTACCAATAACATCATCGGCCTCAAATCCCTCTTTGGTAATCACTGGTATATTAAAAGCGCCGAGTATTTCTTGGGCCAAGGGAATTTGCTGATAAAATTCATCAGCTTGCTTGACGCGTTGGGCTTTGTATTCCTTGTATTCTTCATGACGAAAAGTTTTACCAGCCAAGTCAAAAGCCGCCAACAAATAATCGGGCTCCAAATCTTTGATTATTTTTAATAATAAAGTAGTAAAGCCATAGACCGCATTGACCAGCACTCCGTCTTTGGTTGAGAGTGGTGGTATGGCATGCCAAGCTCGGTGGAGCAGGGCATTGGAGTCAATTATGACCAATTTTTTTTGTTTTTCAGCCATTATTTAAGTTATTTTATATATTTCATCATACCATTTATAGGGGTTTAGACAAGGGCAAAAGGGTTGACTTTTTACCGTTTTATTATATAATATGTAAGTTATTAAATGAGCGGGTGTAGTTCAGTTGGCTAGAACGTTTCCTTGCCAAGGAAAAGGTCGCCGGTTCGAGCCCGGTCACCCGCTCCATTTTATTAAAATTGAATTTGTCGGCCGGCGTGGTGAAATTGGTAGACACGCAGGACTTAAAATCCTGTACCCGAAAGGGTGTGTCGGTTCGATTCCGACCGCCGGTACCAAAACAGTTAAACAAGGTAGTTCAGCAATGAGCTATTTTTTAGATTTATTAAATTTGACAAAAAATCAATTAATTGTTATGGTGAAAATATAGGCAAATATATGAATAATTTTAACCGCCAATTGAATTTGCATACCATTTGTCCAGTCATGAAGGAAACTTCTGATTATGGTCAGATTTTTGCTATGTTTGGCCCGGGCGGTTTTTATAAATACAGGATGTAAATATAAATTAATTGTGTATTAAAAAACGCCTCGGCTAGATATAGATCGGGGCGTTTTTGTATGCCTCGGGACTAGATCGGTCGATCGTTTACAACACAAAAGAAGGGGTAAAGAAATGGCCAAGAACACCATTCGCATGTACTTATTGTTTTCTGCTGTTAGTCGCCTTAGTTTTGCTTTTGGTTTTACTACCTATGTGGTTTTTCTGATGAGTCGTGGTTTGAGTATTTTTGAGACAAGTTTGGTCAACATGGTATTCTTCTTCACGCTATTTGTTTTCGAAATTCCAACAGGAGCCCTTGCTGATGTCTTTGGTAGAAAGTTGTCCTTTGTGCTAGCGGGTATTACCACTGCTTTGGGGCTTTTCTTCTACTATATCTCGCAGTCATTTTGGGGCTTTGTTCTGGCTGAGGCAACCATTGCTATTGGCAGTACTCTGGCTAGCGGTGCTTTTCAGGCTTGGTTGGTAGACAAGTTGAAATATCACGACTACCAGGGCAAGCTAAATAAAGTTTTTTCCCGCGAGCAAATGCTTGATGGCGCTGCGACAATAGTTGGCGGTGTAATCGGTGCTTATTTGGGAAAATTCAATTTGGCTTGGCCTTGGTTGGCTGGCGCTATTGGCATGTCTTTGCTTGCTATCGCCGCCCAAGTGCTGATGAAGGAGGAATATTTTGTTCGGCAAGAATTTTCTTGGCGCCAGGGCTGGCAGGCCACGAAACAGGTGGTTAGGGATAGCTGGCAATATGGGGTCAAGAGCAAACCAGTTAGGTTTTTGATCTTGATTGGTACTGTGCAATTATTTGCCGTACAGGCGCTCAACATGCAGTGGCAGCCGTATTTTTCCAAGCACCTAAATAGTCCACTTGGTTTGGGGTGGATATTTGCCGGCTTTTCCGTATTTGTGATGATGGGGGCATGGCTGGCTCCGCGTTTTTCCAAGGTAATGCCAAACGAAAAGAAGTTGTTGCTATTCACCCAGCTGTTTATTGGGGCAATGATATTGGCAACAGCTGTCAGCCAGACCTTGTATCTGACCCTGAGCTTCTTCATAGCGCATGAGTTTGGTCGGGGAGTATTTAAGCCCCTCAAGGATCAGTATCTCAACGACAACATTGCTTCCAACATCAGGGCTACCCTTATTTCTTTTGAATCCATGTCCCATCACATCGGTGGTTTCTTGGGGCTACTGTTAGCCGGTTATCTGGCTCAGGTATTTTCTATCAATATTGCCTGGATTGTTTCAGGGCTGATATTGATAGTCGCCTCATTGGCCTTGGCAAAGAATGGGCACTCATGACCAACAAAAGCGGGGAGATAATATCAAACCGCTTTTTATTTTTGTAACAAAAAATCGAGCTAAGCTCGATGGAGGCCTGGGGCGGAATCGAACCGCCGGATGAGGGTTTTGCAGACCCATGCCTTACCACTTGGCTACCAGGCCTTAAGTTTAAAATTATAGTCTAATCAACGAGTGAAGGTTTGCCCACTTTCCGCCCAAGGCGGACCCGCCATAGGCTTGGGGCTACCAGGCCATTGTCTATTTAAACTCGATGTTGGTAATAATTTACCAGATTTTTGGGTTTTAAGCAACCTTGAGTTTTTTTAACTCCTGCAGTATTTTGGGCTGTAATTTTTTATTGCTAGCCAACACTGATTTAGATGCTGATTGCCAATTTTTTCCCTGCCAATCAGTGACCACGCCACCAGCTGCTTGAACCAGCATGATGCCAGGCGCTACATCCCAAATTTTTGGACCAGACACAACTAAGCCATCAATGTGACCACTGGCCACCATTGCTAGCTCCAAACTAGTGCTGCCAAAATGTCGGCAGTCGTGACTATGGAGATGATAATATTCGTAGACCTTAAAAGCTTTTTTGTTGTCACTCACAGAATTGCCATGGCAATAGCCCATGAAGATATCTTTGGTATCTTGATGTTGGCCAACAGTAATTTTTTTATTATTTTTGTAAGCACCAATTTTTGTGGCCCAGTATATTTCTTTTAGTATCGGTACATAGATAACGCTCATGGCTAATTTATTATTATGAAGCAAAGCAATAGCCACAGTAAAGAGAGGATTGTGAATCGCAAAATTATTAGTGCCATCAAGTGGGTCAATGATCCACAGATATTCGGACTCTTGATTGTTGGCGCCAGCTTCTTCTGATAGAAAGTTTATTTTAGGAAAAGATTTTTTTAGAGTTTGAAAAATAATTTTTTCAGCTTGCTGGTCGCATTTGGTGACTAACTCATGTCGGCTTTTGTGACTGGCACTAGAGCGATGAAATTTAGCAAATTCTCTGCTCAAGTATTCTCCAGCTTTAGTAGCGGCTAGTTTAGCGGTTTTTAATTCTGCTTGGTACATATTATAAATCGTTTATTAATATTAATTGAGCTTTTAGGGTGTCTAAATCAATAATAGCAAAAGTTGGTGCATAGCGGACATTGGCAACATTGCCAGGGTTTAATATTTTTGTGCCTTGATAATTTTCTTCCCAAGGTTGGTGACTGTGACCATGCAAAGCCAGCTGATATTTACCAGGATTATCAGCGATAAATTTTTTGACAACTTCTGGATAATGGCAGAAAATTATTTTTTTATCAGCCAAAGTAATTTCACCGAACTCTTCAAAAACTTTGATATTTTTTAGGACGGATAGGTCTAAGCCGTAATTATCGGCATTGCCGTGAACAGCCCAAGATGGTATTTTCAGATTATCAATTATTTGCCAAGCGTCTATACCGCACACATCGCCGGTGCAAATTAGATAATCTATTTTATGGCTGGTAATATAGTGCAGAACTTTTTCTAGATTTGCTAAATTACCATGGATATCAGATATTACTGCTAAATTTGGCATAGGTATAATAATTATAACACATTATTTTTTAGAATAATATTTTTTTGCTGGAAAGTTATCGGGCCAGTGTTGTTGTTTTTTTATCTCTTCCGCAGAAACATTGGGCGCATATTTGTAACCCTTACCATAACTTAAGTCTTTCATAAGCTGAGTAGGCGCATTACGCAAGACCAGTGGCACGCCCAGGTGGCTAGTGGTTTTGGCATCACGTCCAGCTTCTACATAAGCAGTGTATAATTTGTTGGATTTTGGTGCCAGAGCTAAATAAACAACGACTTGGGCTAGAGCCAACTTTCCTTCGGGCATACCGATAAAATGCACAGCTTCTTTGGCGGCAGTGGCCACCACCAGGGCTTGGGGGTCAGCCATACCCACATCTTCAGAAGCAAAGCGTATCAAGCGCCTGACTACATACAGCGGATCTTCGCCGGCTTCTAGCATACGTGCCAGCCAATACAAGCCCGCGTCAGGATCAGAGTCACGTAAGCACTTGTGCAGGGCGGAAATAATATTGTAATGCTCTTCGCCATTTTTGTCATAATATAGTATAGAGCTTTGGATGGCTTCTCTTATTTCGGCGCTGCTTAATTCATGATTTTCTTGGCCAGTGCTAGCAATCTCCAAGGCCGTCAAAAGCCGACGGGCATCGCCGCTTGAAAAAGCCAATAATATTTTTTCCGCTTCTTTGTCTAGAGAAATTTTTTGTTTGGCTAAACCATTTTTTTGATCAGCCAAAGCTTGGTCCAATATTTTTTTGAGATCGGATCTATTCAAATTTTTGAGAGTCAAAACTCTACAGCGCGAGAGCAGAGCGGAGTTAATAGTAAAAGACGGATTTTCGGTGGTGGCACCGATCAGGGTCAAAATGCCGTTTTCCACATAGGGCAAAAGCACATCTTGTTGGGCTTTGTTGAAACGATGTATTTCATCCAAAAACAGAAGGGTCTGACTGTGAAAGAAATCAGCGTCTTGTCTAGCGGCCTCGGCTATTTTTTTGATTTCTGGTACGCCTATCAATACTGCGCTGCTGGAAACAAATTTGTATTTTAACTCTTGGCTCAAAATTCTAGCCAGAGTGGTTTTGCCCACACCCGGTGGTCCCCAAAATATAAGAGAACTCAAAGTTTGGTTTTTGACCATTTGAGTCAAAATTTTATCAGGGCCCAAGATATGTTCTTGACCAAAAAATTGGCTTAATTTGGTGGGTCTTAGGCGGTCAGCTAGGGGGCTTTGTTGTTCCATATATTTAAGATAATTACTTTGTAGTTATCTTAACATCAGATAGAGGCAAAATAAAGCCCGCCCTGAGCATAGTCGAAGGGCGGGCTTTATTCTTAAGCAATTATTTTTTCAGTAATAAACTTTATTACTTTCTGGTTAGTCAGGACATTGGCCAGATGTTGCCAATTGTGGTGACTATTGATTTGTTTGAGGGACTCGGGGTCATTTTGATACATTTTGACCTGTTTTTCAATTTCAGCTTTTATCTCGGTCTCTGGCACCTCAATTTTATTATCCAGAGCAATCTGTCGGAGTATTAGAGCGGCCTTGATTCTTTCTGTGGCTTGTTTCTTGAAATCAATATGCAGATCTTCGTGAGTTTTGTTGATTGATTTGAGATAGCCAGCTAGGTCTAGGCCTTGCTCATTGACGCTGTGTTCCAGTTCATGAATCATCTTATGAATTTCCTCATCAATTAGCATTTCTGGAATTTCAGTGACTGTTGAGGTCTTGATGATTTCTTGGATGGCTTCTGATTCTACTCGCTGTTGTTCTTTATTTTCTTTTTCTTTGCCGATATTTTTTTTTAATTGTTCTTTTAGTTTGACCAAAGATTCAAAGCCCAAATTTTTGGCCAACTCATCATTTAGTTCTGGTTTTTGGCGTTCAAAGACACTCACAATTTTGACATGAAAATCAGCCAATTTTCCAGCCATGTTTTTTTGAAAATATTTTTCCGGAAATTGTAAAGAAAAATCTATTTCTTGATCTTTTTTAAGATTGACCAGTTTGTCTTCAAAGCCGGGGATCATGCGATTGGCGCCAATCACTACGGGGTATTTGTAGCTAGTGCCTCCTTCGATAGCCACTTTATCAATAGTAGCCACAAAATCAATTTCCGCTTTGTCGCCTTTTTGGATAGCGCGATCAACTAACACTTCTTTGACATTTAATTCCTGCAATTGAGTCAGAGTTTTTTCAATATCTTCAGTGGTGACCGCCACCTTTTTCTTTTGGATTTTTAATTTTTGCCAATCACCCAAAATTATAGTTGGTAAAATATTAACAACAGCTTTGTAGACCACTGGATTTTGAGGCGCCAGTTTTTCAATGTTTATTTTTGGCTGACCAACAGCTTCAATTTTTTCTTGAGTAATGGCTTGGTAATATGTTTGAGTAATTATTTCATCAGCCGCTTCTTGATACAAGGCCATTTCTCCAAATTGATTTTTGACCATTTCAAAAGGCATTTTGCCAGGACGAAAGCCGGGCACTTTATTTTTCTTGGTCAAACGATTGGCGGCCGAGCGTAAATATTTTTCTAGTTCGCTGGTCTCCACGCTGATAGTTAGCTCTACTTGGCCTTTTTCTAAGGGTATTTTGCTTATTTGCATAGTAATATTATCATTGATTAACCGCCGTATTATAGTTGAAAAGTTATTTTTAGTCAATCTATATTACGAGCAATTTTTGTTGTCTATTTACTTTGTTTTTTTGATAAAAAATGTTATAATAACCATAAGTTTGAATTAATTTTTGCCTAAAATTTTTTTCTCTTAAATATGGCTTTGACTTTACCAATTTCTCAGGAAGAGCTTAAAGATATCCTGATAAAATCAGCGGTCATTAAAGATAAAGATTGGCTTGATGCTGAAAAAAGAGCTCAACGCCGCCGTCGTGGTGTCGAGGAGATTTTGATTGAGCGGGGATTTTATAATGAGAAATATTTGTATGAGCTTATTGGCGATGCCCTGAAAGTTCCTTATGTTAATTTACGTAAAAGAAAGCTTGACCCCTTGGCTTTGGCCGAGATAGACCCGCAAATATCACAAACCGCCCAGGCCATACCATTTGCCATCGATGGGAATAATTTAAAAGTAGCTTTTGTTGATCCGCGTAATCAAGAATCTTTGCAAATTATCAAAGCAGCCACCACCAAGACCATCATGCCATTCATGACTAGCCACAAGAATTTTCGTTTTGCTTCCCGACTTTATCAGCGCAATATTGAAGAAGAAATATACAATATCATCAATACCAAGATCAAATCCACCAGCGGTGAAACCAGCGAAACCGATGTACCAATTATCAAAATTGTGGATGCGCTCATGGAGTATGCCATGTTTGAGCAATCTTCTGATGTTCATATTGAGGCCTTGCCTGACGCCGTGGTGGTCAGGTTCAGGGTGGATGGCGATTTGCATGACATAGTAGAGTTGCCAGCCAATATTCATAATGCCTTGGTGGCTCGTATAAAAATTTTATCCAACCTACGTATTGATGAGCATCGTGTGCCACAAGATGGTCGTTTTTCTTTCAAAATTGAAGAAGAAGAAGAATCTGTCCGTGTCTCTATAATACCCGCTTTTTATGGAGAAAAAGTGGTTATGCGCTTGATGACCGATGAGGCCCAAAACATGAATTTGGAAGAAATTGGTTTTTCTGAGCAAAACGCTAAGACCATGAATAAGCAGCTAGAAAAACCTTTTGGTATGATATTGGTTGTCGGCCCCACGGGTTCAGGCAAAACCACCACCCTATATGCGGTTTTGAATATTTTGAATACCGAGGAAGTAAATATTTGCACCATTGAAGACCCAATTGAATATGGCGTGCATCGTGTTAATCAGACACAAGTCAATACTCAAGCCGGCTATACTTTTGCCAATGGTCTGCGTTCATTACTTAGGCAAGATCCTGACATTATCATGATCGGAGAAATACGAGATAAGGAAACAGCGCAAATTGCTGTGCGTGCCGCTCTGACTGGCCACTTAGTATTGTCTACCCTGCATACCAACAACGCGGCCGGTGCTCCACCACGCTTGCAGGACATGGATGTGGAGCCATTTTTAGTGTCTTCCACCTTGAATATTGTCATTGCCCAAAGATTGGTACGACGCATTTGCTTGGATTGTATTTTTAGTTTCAAATTGACAGCCGAAGAACTAAAAAGTTTGGCCAAAGAATTTGACCTAGATACTATGTTGACGCGATTCAAGACCCAAGGGTTGGTTGATAAAAAAATAAAAACATTCGGTGAGCTGACATTTTATCGGGGCAAAGGTTGTTCACGTTGTCATCAGTCAGGATATTCTAAAAGAATTAGTGTCTTTGAACTTTTGCAAAACACCGAAGCCGTGCAAAAGTGTTTGATTCGCAATGCTTCGTCAAACGAAATTCAAAAAGTAGCCATGGAAGAAGGCATGGTGACAATTTTTGAAGATGGCATGCAAAAAGCTCTTTTGGGCATAACTACCATTGAAGAAGTTTTGCGCATTAAGCGGGAATAAAACAAATATAAAATAGATTTATTTAACAGGGTAAAAATAAAAAATGGAATACCTAGACATAAAGCATCACAAAATTGATGATACTGGAAAATTGAAAAACAAAATAAAACCAGAGTTAGCTAAGAAGCTGAAAGACATTCCTGACAAAGACAGCAAACAAAATCTTAAAAAAATTAAAGCGCCTAAGAAAAAAAGGTTTTTATTTGGTCGGGTGACTTCAGCCGATCAAATGTTGTTTTTGGACAATTTATCGACCATGATCAAGGCCGGTTTGGCTTTGGCTCCGGCTTTGCAGACCATAACCAGCGAGATAAAAAATAAATATTTTCGAAGCGTCTTAACACATATTTACGATACCATTGAAAATGGTCAGTCATTGTCGGAAAGTATGAAACATTACCCCAAGGTATTTACAGAAATGATTGTTTCGGCAGTTGAAGTTGGTGAGAATACCGGTGGTTTGTCAGAATCACTTGGTCATTTGGCCAATATCATAAAAGCCCAGAGACGTTTGCGAGCCAAAGTAGTAGGCGCTCTGATTTATCCTTGTGTGGTTATAGTCGCCATGATTGGTGTTAGTTTATTTTTAGCCTTTTTTGTGTTCCCTCAGCTCATTGATGTTTTTGCTGAAGCGGATGTAAAATTGCCAGTGATTTTGTTGGCCGTGCAATGGATGTTGTGGGCTACTAAGTATTATTACTGGTACATGATTGGCGGTTTGTTGGCTTTGATATTAATTATTATTCTTTTAGCTCGAATTTATGCTGTCCGCTTGGCTTGGCACAAGTTGATGCTCAAAGTGCCTTTTGTTGGCAGTTTAATAAGAGAATTGTGTATGTCTAGGTTTGCCGGCAACCTACATGCCTTACTAGCTGCTGGCTTGTCTATTGTAAAGTGTCTAGATATAGTGGCCAAGACAGTGCCCAACTTGTATTACCGGCAAGAAATTTTAAAAATGGCTACTGAGCTGGAAAAAGGTAAATCTTTATCAGATTCCATGTCTAGTCGTCCTCGTTTGTTCTCTTCTTTGTCTATACAGCTTTGTCACGTAGGAGAAGAGACCGGAGAATTGGAAAATATTTTAATCAAAGTCGAGGAGTACTATGAAGAAAGAGTCAATAATGTTTTGGCCAATTTATCAACTATTATTGAACCGGTCTTGCTGGTGTTGGTTGGTGTGGCTGTTGGCTTTATTGCTCTATCAGTCATATCACCGATGTACGAATTGACCCAAAGTTTTTCAGAATAATTATGTATAAAAATAGATTGGGCTTGACTTACATTGAATTGCTTGTTGTTTTGGGTATTTTTGCTATAATTTCACTTTTGAGTTTTTCATCTTATTCTGCCTGGCAAAAGGAAGTGATTCTGGTCAATTCCTTAGATGAATTAAAAAGTACAATTTCTTTGGCTCAGGCCAAAGCTATAGCCGCGGCTGATAACAAAAATTGGGGGGTGCATTTATTAGCAGATCAGTATGTTCTTTTTTCGGGGTCATTTTATGATGAGGCCAATCCGGATAATAAAATCAAAGATTTGCGAGGTGTTAAAATTTTGAATCCCGAAATATCCTTCTCAGATGGAGCAGGTGGTTATGCTGCGGATGTAGTTTTTTCCAAATACACTGGTCAGACAGTCAACACCGGGCAAATAACAGTGGCGGCTAATTCTGACCCAGCTAAAACAAAAATAATTACTATTCAAGATAATGGGCAAATTAATTAAAAATAGACAGCCGGGTTTTTCCATAATTGAAATATTGATTGCCATTACTTTTATTGCGGTGATTATCACTGGTATTTTTAATATTAGTCGTTTTAATAGTCATATTCGTAAAATTAATGATGAGCGTACCCAAAGCTTGTATTATGCTGTCGAGGGTATTGAGGTGGCCAAGCTCATGACTTGGGATCAGTTGGCAATTGGCAATTATCATTTTGTAAAAAACGGTGCTGTTTGGGAAATTGGTTCTGGCAGTGAATTGTTAAATAATAAATATACCAGAACAGTGACGGTGAGTGCTGTGAATAGGCAGTCAGCTTATCAGGGTAATGTTTATGGTGACATAAACACCGGTAGCAATATTGATCCGGATACCAAAAAAGTAGTAGTGACCATTGATTGGCTGAGTAAGACCGGAAGCAATAAGCAGGAAAAATTAGAGACCTATATTTATCGTTTTAGAGCCAGTCGCTGGAAACAGCAGGATTGGGTGGGTGGAGATGGTCAAAGTAGCTGGTCTGATGCTAGTAAGTTTTATGCTAAAAATTCTGGTGCAGATGTGACTATCCCTGGTGTGGCTACCCTGATTTCTGGCGCACTGAATTGGAACATAGCTACTACCACAGCTGTTTATGACGCGCCAGGGAGCTCCGATAATAATGATGTTTTTGAAATAAATAATATTGCTTATTTAGTAACAGAGAACAATACCACGTCTCCTGGTTCGGAGTTTTATATATTAGATGTTGCTGGTATTGATTTTCCGCCGATTGATAATCCGCCAGTGATAGGTCAATACAATGTCGGTGCTGGTGTTACCTCGGTAGTAGTGCAGGGTAACTATGCTTATTTAACTACTCGTGATAATAATTATGAATTTCAGGTATTTAATATTTCTAATCCAAGTAGTCCACAAAGAGTAGCTCGCGTTGGTTTAGATACGGATAGTGATGCCTTGGATGTGGTGGTTAATCAAAATCAGGCCTATATTGTGCAGGGATCGACTGTTTATTCTTACAATATTACCAATCCCAATAGTCCTCAGCGTTTGGACACTTTTGCTTTAGGTGCTTTGGGCAATGAGTTATTTGTCAATGAAAATTATCTTTATGTAGCCACTGAAAATGCGAGCAGAGAATTGCAAGTTATTGATATCACCAACCCAGCTAATATATTTTTAGCCGGCCAATACGACCTTACTGGCTCTTTGCGGGCTACTGATATAAAGGTGCGTGGCGACAGGGTCTATGTTTCTACTAGGAGTAATAGTGGGGCAGAATTTTATATTATTAATTTTGAGGACAAGGCCAATCCAGTCCTGATGGGTTATTATGAGGTGGGGGCCGACATCTATTCTTTTGGTTTAGTGGGACCCTATGCTTTACTAGGCACAGCACTGTCGGCCGAGGAATTACGAGTAGTTGATATAAGCTATCCAGTCACAGTCAAGCCAATTTCTAGTTTTGATTTGACGGGCTATATCTATGGCATGACTGCCAATTGTTCCAATGTATATGCCGGCACTACTGGCAATAATCAAGAATTTTTTGTTGTTTCTACTTTAGTCACTAATTGTGACTACGCTTCCTCTGGCTACATAGAATCATCTACTCTTGATACTGGTGGTGATCAAGTGGCTTACAATTGGATCAAGTGGACCGGTGCTGCTCCGGTTAACACGGCTATTAAATTCCAGTTAGCTTCTAGCAATCAAGAATCTGGTCCTTGGGTCTATGTTGGGCCAGACGGTACTAGCTCAAGTTATTATACCAATGGCGCTGGAGAATTAATAAATTACAACTATCATCTTAATCAAAGGTATATAAGGTATAAATTATTTTTAGAAAATAATAACAGTTTGCAACCGCCGACCTTAGAAGAGGTAATTATTAGCTACTCAATATTTCCATGATCGGTTTGAATAAAAAAAATAAATCAAAAGGATTTTCTTTAGTTGAAACGTTAGTTTATTTATTTATTACTAGCATGCTTTTGTTGATGATCGCTAGTTTGGTGATAAATATTTTTAATTCCAAAAGATTGTTTAAGTCAGAGGAAGTGGTGGCTAGAAATGCTAGATACATTATGTCTTTTATGCTCAACAAATTACATAATGTCGGCACTATTGATGATTTGGGTGGTGGTTCACAAAATATTATGTTTTATGTGCCTCCTGATCGCCGTTTCAACCTGGCCATTGAAGATGAAAATTTTGTGTACAGAGAAACACAAGCCACAGATAGTGTTTATCCAGACCAATCAACAGCCGTGCCATATTTATTAAATTCAGATAATGTGCAGGTCAGTGATATTACCCTGACTCCCATGTCAGACAATTATGGTCAAACCAATCAAGGAGTAGTTTTATCCTTTACTTTGACTTATGGAAATTCAGAAGATAAATATGGTTATGCTCAGAGGACTTATAGCACTTTTTTAAGCATTAGATAATTATGATTAAAATTTGGCAAAAAAATAAACAAGGATCGGCTGCACTGATATCATCAATAGTGGTGGCGGCTGTTGTTTTGTCTATTGTTTTGTCTTTGATGTTGATAGTCATGGATAGCCGCTCTAGCGTCCAGTCGTTTGCTGATTCTTTGCAGAGTTTTTATAGTGCTGAATCGGGAGTGGGCGAGGCCTTAATTCAATTACGTAAACAGCCGGACAATTTCACTTTTCCAGAATTGAGCGTGGGCAGTGTCACCTCTACTAGTGAGTTTATTAATGTTTCTGGTACTTGTGAACCACCTCCTGAATGTGTGCACCCAGAGGGCAGTGGTTGGTGGGGGGAGTATTTTAATTACCTTAGAAGTCATCCGGACATGGAACTTAGTCCTTTACCTGGAGCGACTCCTTTGCCAACGCAGCATGACTGGTATGATGATATTTACAAAACTCACGAGCAAATTGACGCTAATTTAATTTTCGGTCCAAATCTTGATACTTGGTTTCCTTATGACGGCACGATATGGGATGACCGGACAGGACAATTACCGACCTTAGTGCATAATTATTATTTTGGCATGCATTGGCGCGCCAAGGTGACAGCGCCTAGTAGCGGGTACTATAATTTTTCTTTGGCTTCTGACGATGACTCTTGGTTGCTTGTCGAGGGCTTGGTGGTAGTGAACAACAGTGGTACTCACGATGCTTTTACAGTGTCAGGTAGTTTGTATCTAAAAGAGGGGGATAATCTAGTGGAACTATATTTTGCAGAAAGACATTCTACGGACTCAGGACTTCGTTTTAGTTTTGCCAACACCAATTTAATTATCACTCCTTGGCCAGAAGGTTGTGGTGAAGATTATGAGTGTAACTCTAATATTGAGTCCACGGCTAGTACCACCAAAGCCACACGTAAAGTAAGATATTCTTGCAATCAGGAAATTGAAGATTGTTCTTGGCAGGAGTTGGTGCCTTAGCTTGACTTTGGTAAAAATTTGTGCTATAATAACTAATGTAAGTTTGAATTGGCTCTGGCCCTCAATGGGTCTGTAGCCAATTTTTTATTTAAAATTTGAATGAATCACCGTTTATTTGTACTAACACTAATATTATCCGGTCTTATTTTGACTTATTTTAATATTGCTAGCGCTGCCCCTTTAGCCGATAGGCTCAAGGGGTATATTTTATTGCAGGTACAAAGTCATGGTGAGGCCTGGTATGTAATACCTTCAGAATCAAAACGCACTTATCTAGCTAATGGTGAGACGGCTTATGCCATAATGTCAAAATTGGGCTTGGGCATAAAAAATGCTGATTTGAAAAAAATTCCAGTCGGCATTGATTCTCGTATAATAGAAAGTGACAGTGATGGTGATGGTTTGGGTGATAAATTGGAAGAGGGTTTAAAAACAAATCCATATAATATTGATAGCGATGGCGATGGTTATAGTGATTTTGATGAAGTCACTCATGATTATAGTCCTTTGGGTAAAGAAAAAAATATTTATGATCAAGCTTTAGTTAATCGTTTGCGTGGAAAAATATTATTGCAAGTAGAGGAAAGAGGGCAGGCCTGGTATATTAATCCGGTAAATGGTCGTCGTTATTACATGAAAGATGGTCCTTCGGCTTATGAAATTATGCGTTTTTTATCTTTGGGAATTACCAACACAGATTTGACTCAGATACCAGTGTCAAATTTTAGTGCGGGCGTGCCAAAATCATCCGATACTCAAGCACCGACCGGCCCGAGCAATTTAATAGCCACAGTTACGTCCAACCAAATTTCTTTAACTTGGGTAGGATCAGTAGATAATATTGGTGTAGCACAATATATGATTGAAAGATCAAACAGTGCTACAACCGGTTTTGGGCAATTAGCTGTTTCAAGTATCAATTCACATACCAACACTGGCCTGACGGCTAATACCATTTATTACTATCGAGTCAGAGCTCAAGACGCGGCTGGTAATTTATCTAGTTACTCCAATGTAGCTAGTGGACAAGCCGGACAATTTGTTGTTGATACCCAAGCACCGTCAAACCCCAGCAACTTAATAGCCACAGCTACATCCACACAAATAACATTGAATTGGTCTGCTTCGACCGATAACGTGGGGGTGACTGGTTATTATATTTTACGCTCAACAACTTCAGGTGCAAATTATGTTCAGATAAATTCCAATGCCAGTCGTCAATATGTGGATTCTGGGCTCAGTGCCAACACTACTTATTATTATGTGGTACGTGCCTATGATCTAGCAGCTAATGTTTCCAGTAATTCCAATCAAGCGCAAGCTAGAACAGGCAATCAAGCTATTACACCGCCAGTAAATCCCCCAGGTATTGATACCCAAGCTCCGACAGCGCCAAGTAACTTAACGGCCACCTCAACTAGCGCCCAAGTCACTTTAACTTGGGCAGCCTCAAGTGATAATACAGCAGTGACTGGATACCGCGTATTAAGGGCAAACACCAGTGGAGGACCATATGTACAAATAAACACCACAAATTACCTTTCCTATATTGATAATAATTTAGGTGCGGGTACTTATTATTATATCGTCCGCGCTTATGATGCGGCGGGCTATGTTTCTAGTGATTCTAACCAAGTGCAAATTGTGATTGTTCCACCAATACAATATGTAAATATTAGCCAACCATACAGTGATAAAATTGTAGTAGCCAATATTGAAGCGCCAGAAAATACCCCCTATACTTGGTATAAAAATAGCAGTCAAGTTGGTGCTGGTAACTCATTCACAACATTTTTGGCGCATTTTGATGGTAATTTATTAACTAGCAATGGTGAAGCATCATTGGCTCAAAGTAATATTAGTTATGCTAGTGCTAAGTTTGGTCAAGGTATGAAAGGTAAGGTCGAATATCCAGTGTCGAATAATTTAAATTTTAATGAAGGCACAATAGAATTTTGGTTGACCCTGGAGCAACCTTTAAATAGTGCAGTTTTTGATGCTAGTAATGGTGATCCCTATATCTTTAAGTATATAAATCCAAGTACGGGTGAAAAAATAATGATGAATATCAAAAATGCTGAGGGTATGTTGGTGTTTACGATACATAATGGTAGTAGCGATTCTGACTGGTCAGAGGCCGTGCAAATAAACACTATGTATAACGACGTGCCGCTTAACGAATCAATATTGTTGTCAATGACCTATTCAAAGACAGATAATAAATCTAGCTTGTATTTGAATGGATTTAAAATTTCTCAGGATGATTATAATTTTAATTTTGGTACAGCTAATAGTAACTTGGTTATTGGCAATAGTCACGCCATAGTGGATGAGTTTAGAATATTGAATAAGGCCTTGACCGCCGATGAAGTAATGAATGACTATATCCGTGGTGTGCCTTTTGGTTCTAACGAAGTCTACTATTCTAGTGCTAAAAATGTTAATGATAATTTACAATTAAATATTAATTTACAGGGTACAAACTATACTGCTAACTCAGTTGTTAGAAGCAGTAAAATAAATGTTTCTTCACCAACGGGTTATGTTTTATCAAATAGAAGTAGTATTAATTTAAGTTTTAATACAGCTAGCGCTACTACTTGTCGTTATGGCAAGAGTGCTGATAATTTTAGTGATTTGTCTTACACAGCCAGTGGCACGGGTACTAGCCATAGTATTAGCTATGCAGTAAATAGTGTTGTGCCCTCTCATGATTTCTATATCAAGTGTCAGAATGGAGTGGATGGCGATGATTATGCTTGGTACAAACGATTAAGGATCTTACCAAATATAAATAATAATTGGCCAAAAATAGGTCTGGTTACCTGGGGCAACAATATTATCAGTAGTGAAGTTAATATTATAGCCAAATATGACTTAGTCAGTCTTTCGGGTGGAAATATTGCTCGGCCAAGTTTGTTAGAAAAAATAAAAGAAGCTAATTCCAATATTATATTATTACCCTATCTTATCTCTAATTCTAATACACTCAATTATGGCTTGAGCAGTTTCATTAATCAGGATTTATACGAAAAACTTTCTGATAATTGGCGTCTGCGTAATGCTTCTGGTCAGTATATCAACAATTTAAGTTATCCTAGTGAAATGATGTATAATTTATATACTAATTTACCGTGGGCAGAAACCCTAGCTAGTTATGTCGGTAATAATGTTGCCAGCCGGGGTGATTGGGATGGTGTTTGGTATGATAATACTGACACTAGTTTTTGGTGGCTTTATGATTATAATTCTACACATCGTTTTACCCAATCTCCAGATTTTGATTTGGATGGCGTCAATGAAGATTTGAATATAAGTGCTGATCTTAATAAGGCTAAAAATATTTGGCGTGATGGCTTGAGCCAAACCATGACATTAACGCGGCAGGCTATGGGCAACGATGCCATTATAGTTGGTAATAATGGTGATGTTAATCCTCAACTGTACAATGGTAAGGTGTGGGAGCGTTTTCTTTATTATCATGCCAGCACCTTTGCTGATAATTTGAGATCATTTTTAGATACCAACAATAGTAATAGCTTTACATACTGGAATAATAATAGCGCTACACCACATTCGAACTGGAATATATTTGAGCTTAATAACGCTACTGATTATAAAAATCATCGTTTGGGCATGGTCGCTAGTTTATTGGCCGGAGTTTATTATAACCCCGTCAATATGAATAATTATCGTGAATTTCGTTGGTACGATGAATATTGGGTAGATTGGGAAACTGCTGAGGTCACCACGGACGCTTCTAAAGGAAGGGGATACTTGGGTAGCCCAGTCGCTAATGCTGAAGAAATATTATCAAATGTTTGGCGTCGTGATTTTCAACACGGCATTGTAGTCCTAAATAATAATGCAACCAGTACAGTGAAAATAGATTTGGGGCAGGAGTTTCGATATATTCATGGTCAACAAGACACGGTGGCTAATCCTGGAGGTATTACCCAAGAATTAAATATACTACCTCGGGATGCCAGTATATTATTGACCACCAAAGCCAATGATCCACTAAGATAAAAAGCAAAACAAAAAACCCCCGATTATTTCGGGGATTTTTTAGTTTATTTATTTCATCATAGCAATCAAGAGCAGTGCAACTATATTGAGTATCTTGATCATGGGATTGATGGCTGGGCCAGCCGTATCTTTGTAAGGATCGCCAACTGTGTCACCAGTGATAGCGGCCTTGTGGGCATCCGAACCCTTGCCACCATAGTGTCCACTTTCAATGTATTTTTTGGCATTGTCCCAAGCACCGCCACCAGAGGTCATAGAGATAGCCACAAACAAGCCAGTCACAATGCTACCCACCAAAACTCCACCCAAAACAGTGAAGCCGTTGGCTCCGAAAGCTACCTTGATAATCACTGGGACTAGGACAGGGATCAGGGCTGGAACTATCATTTGTTTCAAGGCACCTTTAGTGACAATATCAACTGCTGATCCGTAATCCGGTTTTTCACTGCCATCCATAATACCTGGTTTGGCCTTGAATTGACGGCGTACTTCTTTAACCACATAGCCAGCAGTTTTACCAACTGCTTCCATAGATAATGCCCCAAAAATATAAGGCAAAAGACCACCAATAAATAAGCCAGCCAGCACATAGGGATTATCCAAACTGAAAATAATATTTAAGTTAATATTTTCTAACTCCTTGGTGTAGGCCGCAAACAAAACTAAAGCGGCTAGTCCGGCTGAAGCAATAGCATAGCCCTTGGTCACGGCTTTGGTGGTGTTGCCTACAGCGTCCAAAGGATCGGTGATTTTGCGAACGCTCTCTGGCAAGCCAGCCATTTCAGCAATGCCACCAGCATTGTCAGTGATTGGCCCATAGGCATCGATAGTGACAATAATACCAGCCAAAGACAACATACTCATAGCGGCAATAGCAATGCCGTAGAGACCAGCAAAGTGATAAGAAAAGATAATACCGGCTACAATGACCAGTACTGGCCAAGCAGTTGATTTCATGCTGATAGCCAATCCTTGGATGACATTGGTGCCGTGGCCAGTTTCTGAGGCCTTGGCAATTGATTTTACTGGTTTGTATTTGGTAGAAGTATAATATTCAGTGATAAAGACAATCAAGCCCGTCACCACCAAGCCAACTAAGCTGGCATAAAAAATATCTAAATAGCTTTTGCTGGTGAGATCAGACATCAAGTACTTGGTGATAAAATAAAAAGAAACCACAGTCAAAAGTCCAGCCACAGCCAGTCCTTTGTATAGGGCCTTCATGATGGCACCACTTTTTTCTACTTCCTCGACGGTTTGTTTTTTATTTATTTTTATAAACCACAAAGAAATCAAAGAAGTGACAATAGCAATAGCGCCGAGTGCCAAAGGATAGATTATGGCGCTTTCTAATGGTTGCCCACCAGTGTCTTTGAAAGAAAGAGCACCCAAGAGCATAGTGGCTACCAAAGTCACGGCATAGGTTTCGAATAAGTCAGCGGCCATGCCAGCGCAATCACCGACATTATCACCGACATTATCAGCAATTACTGCGGGGTTGCGTGGATCATCCTCCGGAATGCCAGCTTCAATTTTGCCAACCAAGTCAGCACCGACATCAGCGGCTTTGGTAAAGATACCACCACCAAGTCTAGCAAAGACCGAAATCAAGCTACCCCCAAAACCCAAGCCCACCAAGTGTTCGACTTGTATAAAAGGTAAAATATAAAGAATAGTCACTCCAAATAGAGCTAGGCCTACTACCAGCATGCCGGTGACTGAGCCACCCATGACAGCCATGCGCATAGCTGATTGAATGTTTTTTTTGGCTGCTTCGGCCGTACGCACATTAGTACGCACTGATACATTCATGCCGATGATGCCAGCCGCGGCTGATAAAACAGCACCGACAATGAATGATAAAGCCGTACCAAAACCAATAGCGATCCAAAGAATAATAAATAGGGCGACAGCTAAGTAGGCAATGGTTTTGTATTGTCTAATTAGATAGGCCTTAGCGCCTTCTTGAATAGCTTGGGCGATTTCTTTCATTTTTTCATCGCCAGCCGGACTTTTTAAAATACGCGTAATCATCCAAGCACCATACCCGATAGAAAGTAACGAGGCCAAAATGGCCAGTAATTTGATTGTTCCCATATTTTTTTAATTTTTAAATAATTACTTATTTAGATTTTTTTGGCTTCGCCGGTTTCTTTTCTTTTTTTTCCTTGTCTTTCTTTACTTTTACTTTTGGTTCTTCTTTTTCGACAACCTCTGTTGTTTCTTTTACTTCAGTATTTTCCTCTTCAGCTTCTTTTATAATCTCTGGTTTATTAACTGGCGTTTTTTCTGGACTACTAGGTGAAACAATATCTATTTTCCAGCCAGTTAATTTTGCCGCTAATCTGGCATTCTGTCCACCGCGTCCAATGGCTAGTGATAGCTGGTCTTCATTGACCATGACCCTAGCTGTTTTGGTTTCTTCGTCAATGTCAATTTTGCTGATACCGGCTGGGCTTAAGGAATTAGCAATAAATACTTTTGGTTCACTATTCCACTGGATGATATCTATTTTTTCTCCGCCCAATTCACTAATTACTGTCTGAACGCGAGCGCCTCGTTGGCCAACGCAAGAGCCAATGGGGTCAATATTTTCTTCACTGGTAAAAACCGCAATTTTGGTGCGGGCGCCAGCTTCACGAGCAATGGCTTTTATCTCTACAGTACCAGCAGCAATTTCTGGCACTTCAGTAGCAAATAATTCTTTAACTATATCAGGATGAGTGCGAGATAGGACAATTTCTGGTCCTTTGGTACCCATACGCACGGCGGTAATATAAAAATTTAAACGGGTTCCGATATTGTAGCCCTCAGTGCGAATCTGCTCTTCAGGTGGTAAGACGCCGCTAGCTTGACCGAGGTCAACTATGAAGCGGCGACCTTCGCGACGCTGGACAGTGCCCAAAGTCAACTGGCCTTCCTTGTCTTTGTATTCACTGAAGACATGATCTCTTTCAGCTTCACGCAAGCGTTGGATGATTACCTGCTTGGCGGTTTGAGCGGCCATGCGACCATATTCTTCTGGTACTGGCAATTTGGTTTCAATGACATCACCATTTTTATAGTCGCTGTTTATTTTTTGCGCCTCAGAGATCATTATTTCAGCGCGAGGATTAAATTTCTTTATCATTTCCTCTTCACTTATTTCTTCACCAGCTTCTTTTCGTAAATGCATTTCTTCTAATTGTTTTTCTTGCTCCTCTAGATCGACATCTTCGACAACAGTTTTTACATCAAAAACCGCTGTTTGACCATTGTCAGCGTTGAAAACTACTTTGATGTTTTGATTAGGAGTGCCGTATTCTTTACGATAGGCCGCAGCCAGTGCTGCTTCTATAGCGCCGATCACTGCTTCGGTAGACAAGTTTTTTTCTTGGCAAACCAGCTTGATGGCCGCTAGCATTGTGTTGTTGCTCGACATTTTTTAGATTTTAATTTATAAAATATCCTTGCGATCTTGCGCGTAAGCGCAAGGTTTTTTAATTCGTTTTATTCCCCGTAGCTTTATTTTTCTTAACTTTATAATGAAATTTTGACGCTTATAATTCTCATAAGTAAAGTATAAAATTGAGCCAAAGGGGAAAAAAATAAGCTAGTTTATACTCTAAACTAGCTTAACAATGATATTGTACTGTATTTATGTTTTTTAGTCAACAGTCATTGATGGGGAATATTTTTATTTTTGCTTGTTTATTTTGGAGATAAATAATGATTATTTCCAAGCGCCAGTCAGCCGTGGCTGAAAAAGAGTGGCAAGCTTTTTTCATTTTAATAATTTTATTAGCGTCAATTGTTTCTTCAGCAAAACCATATTGATAGCTAGTTCTAGTTTTTACCTCAACTCCATAAAATACGTTATTTTTTTTCAAGACCAAATCTAGCTCACCAGCGCGAGTTAGATAATTTTTTCTCAATAGAATAAAACCATTTTGCTGGTAATATTTTAGGGCAATTTTTTCACCTAAATATCCTAAATATTTTTTTGACATAAAAAACAGACCTTAGGCCTGTTTTTTTATTTAAAGAGGGAAATTACTTTTTTGCTTTGGGGAGCCACTTGTTGAATTCCGCGCTTTCTTGTTTTTGCTTTTGTAATTTTGGCACAGTCACGAGCTTGTAGATAATCAGATAAATGAGCCAGACCAGGGAGCCTAAGAGCCAAAGTAGTAGCCAGAAGCGGGCACCCAAGTAAAGAGCTCTGGTTTCGCGGAATAATAAGAATAATAATCCCACCAAGCCCACAGCCCAGCCAAAACTGACTATTTTTTTATTCCATTTTTTGATAATGCCAGAATTTTTGGCTAGTTGGCGCTGGGCAAAAATAGCCGCCGCAATACTTAAAACACAAAAACCATAAAGAGCTATACGAAAAGGCGTGGATAGTGTGTCAAAGGTATAGGCGCGGAATAAATAATTCCAATCAAGTAATTTTGTTAAATCCATATTGTTTATCTTCAAGAGATATGTTAGATAATTTATGAAATAAAGTCAAATATAAAAGCACCTAAAATAAGGTGCTTGTTCGGGGGATTATTTTTTAGTAAATATCAAGCCAAAGTGATAGGGGCCAGCTTTGAACTGCTGAGCCAGCTCAAGATTCAGCTCAGAGGCCAAACCAGTGACCTGGTTCAAGTCAATGAGCCGATCCTTAGGCGGGCCAAAAGATAGGTTATTATTTTCCCAATCAATAATTAGTAATTTGCCACCATTTTTTAACAGGCGCGTGGCTTCAGCTAGTATTTCGTAGTGTTTTTGTGATTGAAACAAGACATTGACCAAAATAGCAGAATCCAAGCTGTCATTTTTTATTTTGGCCGCACCAACAACTTCTAGATTGCTCCAAATAGTTTTTATGTTGTTGAGGCCAGAGAGTCGAGCTTTTGATTCTAGCTCAGACAAGGTATTTTTGACCACATCTACAGCATAAACCTGGCCTTGATCGCCGACCAAGCGAGCGATTTGCATTAAAAACAAACCGCCACCAGCTCCCAAGTCGCCAACCAGGTCGCCTTTTTTTACTTGCAATATTTCGCTTAGTATTTTGCCAGCATCCAAAAATTCACTCTTACCACCAATGTTTTGTTGGGGTAAGACACTGGTAGATACTGTGCTTGCGATGTTTGTTTCGTTCATATTTTTGTTTATTTATTATACCAAAAAACATTAAAGGGCGCTACTGGTGTGTAATGTGTAATATTGACTTTTGTTCACAATCAAGTTATAATCTGGTCTGTATTTTGATATTTGGCCCTATCTCGCCAGTAGGTGGTCAGGCATTCTGGCAAAGTGAGATAAGAGATAATTTTGTAAAATAACAATTTTAAACCCGCCCTCATCTGAGGGCCCTATCGTCTAATGGTTAGGACACCAGGTTTTCATCCTGGCAATCGGGGTTCGATTCCCCGTGGGGTCACCAGATGAGGGCGGGTTTATTTTATCTACA
>CAZILH010000008.1:0-35974 GCA_964540095.1 uncultured Gammaproteobacteria bacterium
TGGTGTGTTGGTGTTCACCAACACCGTCCATGAAGCAACGCTCGCCTCACATTCTCTCCCTTGGGGGAAAGGCAAAGCCAAGGACTAAACAGCCCCGGACTCATGCTCTGCAGATAACCCTTTCTCAGGAGAGATTTTCGTACGCCCCTGCCATAGACACCACGCATCAGAGCGCGAACTTGACCAATGGTCAACTTTGCTTTGCGCTTTTTGTTGTGCCTCATTGTTCACCCCTTCCCTGGAAATATTTCCACCCAAACGCGAAAGATCGTGCAAAAAAATTAACACAACTAATGTTGCAAGTCAATATTTCAACAAAATTAAACAGGCGACACTGATTGGTCGCCTGTTGTTTTGTTGTCAGGCAAGATGCGCCTCAAGCAATGGCTGCGGTGGTGCTCAGTCCCATGCCGACCAGGACGATCAGCGACAGGATCAGAATTGCGAGACGAAAAATCAACTCACCGCGAGTCATAACGCCTCCTTTGCAACTCAAGATCAGTCTATGGCCGCCGTCAGAGCTAGCCCCATGCCGACCAACATGGCACAGCACAGGATGAGGAACATAAAGCGTTTGACCATGAAGATTACCCCCTTCTAGATAGGGCCAGTATAAATTGGTTCATCACCGCGAATAAGTGTGATCAAGAAAACGATGGCAAAGAAAATAACCACCAGCAAGGCCTTTTTGCCAAACTCTTTCAATCTTTCCTTTGTCATAACCTTGCCTCCCAAAGAAGTGGTGAACGAACAGCGAATAAACTTAATTTACAATAAACAAAATAAATAGTCAAAAAACCCCGCCCAGCCTCTCGCGAGAGGCTGGGCGGGGTTAAATAATTATTCTATTTCGCCTTATCAAACATCTTAGCCAGATATTGTCCAGTATAACTATTTTTTACTTTAGCCACTTGCTTTGGTGTGCCTTCGGCTACTAGATAGCCACCTTTGTCTCCGCCTTCGGGACCCAAATCAATGACCCAGTCCGAACTCTTGATGACATCTAGATTGTGCTCAATCACTAGCACAGTATTTCCTTTGTCCACCAAGCGATGCAAAACTTCCAACAATCTTTTGACATCATCAAAGTGCAAACCAGTGGTTGGCTCATCTAGTATGTATAGTGTCTTGCCAGAAGAGCGACGCGATAATTCCGTAGCTAGCTTGATGCGCTGAGCTTCACCGCCAGATAGTGTGGTAGCTGACTGACCCAGCTGGATGTAGCACAAGCCCACATCAAAAAGAGTTTTTAATTTATTATAAATATTAGGAATATTGACAAAGAAATTCATGGCCTCTTCAACCGTCATCTGCAAAACTTCAGAAATATTTTTTCCTTTGTAGTGTATCTCCAAGGCCTCATTATTATATCTGTGACCATGACATTCTTTGCACTCCACATAGACATTGGGCAAGAAATTCATTTCAATCTTGATCACGCCATCACCCTGACAAGCTTCACAGCGACCACCTTTGACATTGAAGCTAAAACGTCCGGCTTGATAGCCACGAATCTTGGCCTCTGGCACTTCGGCAAACAGATCTCTGATATAAGTAAAGACGCCGGTGTAGGTAGCGGAGTTTGATCGAGGTGTACGACCAATTGGCGACTGATCAATGTCAATCACTTTATCAATATATTCTAAGCCCTTAATCATCTTGTGCTGGCCGGGATTTTCTTTGGAGCGATAAAAATGCTTGGTCAGGGCTTTGGCCAAAATTTCCGTCATCAAAGTAGATTTGCCAGAACCAGAGACACCCGTGATACTGATAAATTTACCCAAAGGAAAATTAACATCAATTTCTTTCAAATTAAATTCACTAGCGCCAATGACTGACAGCATTTTGCCATTGCCAGCGCGATTCTTTTTTGGCACTGGAATGGTTTTGGTGCCAAGCAAATACTGGCCAGTCAAAGATTTCTTGTTGCGCATAATGGCCTGAGGCGTGCCTTCGGCCACCACTTCTCCGCCATGCTTGCCAGCACCCGGGCCGATATCTATGACATAGTCGGCGTTGAGGATAGTTTCTTCATCATGCTCTACTACAATGACCGTGTTACCCAAATCACGCAAAGTTTTTAAGGTCTCAATCAAGCGGTCATTATCACGTTGATGCAAACCAATAGATGGCTCATCCAAAATATACAAAACGCCAGTCAAAGAAGATCCTATTTGGGTGGCCAGACGAATACGCTGAGCTTCACCGCCTGACAGCGTGCTAGCGTTTCTATCCAAAGTCAGGTAATCCAAGCCAACATTACGCATAAAATTTAAACGCTCTTTGATTTCTTTGATAATCTGCTTGGCAATTTGTAATTCTCGTTCATTGAGTTGTTTGGGTACTTCTGTAAAAAACTTTTGTAATTCCACAATATTGAGAGCCGATACTTCAGCAATGTTTTTACCGGCTACTTTGATACCCAAAATTTCTGGCTTCAAGCGCTTGCCTTGGCAGGCCTCGCAAGGATCGATACGCATATAACGCTCAATCTCGCCACGGATATAGTCTGAATCTGTTTCTTTATAGCGACGCGCTAGATTTGGTATGACGCCTTCAAAAGTCGGGCTGTAATTTCCATTAAATCTGTCAGTGGAAAAATTTAATTCATAGCGCTCATCACCAGTGCCGTGCATTACTATGTCCAATTGTTTTTTGGTCAGCTTATTGACGGCTACTCTAGTAGAAAATTTATGCTTCTTGGCCACGGCTTCCAAAATAGCCGCATACCAAGATTGGTTGGCTGCCGTCCTCGACCAAGGACGGATAGCGCCCTCAGCAATAGATAGCTTAGGGTTGGGTATGACTAATTCTGGATCAACCGTCAGCTTAGTGCCCAGGCCAGTGCATTCTGGACAAGCGCCATGTGGGCTATTGAAAGAAAAATTCCTGGCCTCTATTTCTCCAAAAGAAATTTCTGGATGATTGGGACAAGTAAAATGTTCACTAAAATTAATGTCGCGATTCTCCTGTGGCAGATGCACTGAGATATAGCCATTGCTGAGATCCAAGGCAGTTTCAATTGACTGCAATAAACGACTCTTGGTCTCTTTGGTATCATCACGTCGCAAGCGATCCACTACTACCTCAATAGTATGCTTTTTGTATTTATCCAAATCAACATTTTGGGCGTCTTCTAAGCTGAGCATATCGCCATCCAAACGCACACGGCGATAGCCAGCGATTTTGACTCTGTCCAAAGCTCCGCGGTGTTCGCCTTTTTTGTCCTGAACCAAAGGCGACAAAAGCATAAAGTCAGTGTCAGCCGGCAACTGCCAAATTTTTTCGGCAATTTGTTGCATGGTCTGCTTGACCACTGGCTGTCCGCACTTGTAGCAGTGCGGAATACCGATCTTAGCATAGAGCAAACGCTGATAATCATAAATTTCTGTCACTGTGCCGACAGTCGATCGCGGATTGCGCGAACTGGAGCGCTGATCAATAGAAATAGCTGGCGACAAACCATCAATACTCTCCACATCGGGCTTGTCCATCAAACCCAAAAACTGCCGAGCATAAGACGATAGTGATTCCACATAGCGTCGTTGCCCCTCGGCATAAATCGTATCAAAGGCCAGTGATGATTTTCCTGATCCAGAGAGACCAGTGATCACCACAAATTTGTCGCGCGGAATTTTCACCGACAAATTTTTCAAGTTATGGACATTAGCGCCTTTGATGGTTATAAATTTTGGCATGAGTCCGAAAATTTAAAAATAATATCCTGCAAATGATATCACTGTTTTGACGCAAAGTCAATGGCTAAGGTCGCTTGGCCAAATTTAAGACCCGAGCCTCCTTAAAGACTCGGGTCCATCCTTAAGCGCAGCCTTGGCTGCTAAGCAGCTTCTGGGGGCTCATCAGTCCCCGGCTGGTCTTCAGGATCATCGCGCCCGACAAGCGACTCCGGAACCGGAATGGTTTGGATCTGTGGCTCAGCACGATCCCGTAGATTGGGAAGATGCCACCTTCTCTCTGGATCCTGACTCGGATCTTGCGGAAAGTTTGAGTCACGCATAAAAGATCTCCTTCCAGTACTAGGACGAAAACGACAGGAACACAATACTGCTATAAAGTTTATCCCAAAACAATCAAAAGATCAAAAAATGAGACCAATTATATTAGCCATAATTATTTTACAAAATTAAGACCCCGAGCATCAACGCTTGACACACGGGGTCTTGGAGTCGTACTCCTTCCTCACCTCAAGAGAAAGAGGTGACAGTTCCGCCCATAGGGCGATCGCCCTGTGGGCGAGGAAGTGTTAGTCCTCCTTCGCTAAAGCTACGGAGGACTTAGGAAACTACCTGACGAGCGCGCAGGCGGTCATCGGCATCGTCAGGATGGCACCAGCTGATGACGAACCTGCCCTGGTCAGCAACCCAGAGGACGTACGGCACAGAGCCACCGCGGCGGTGTGAACCGGCGCACAGAGTGATGTTGCTGACACCTAGATGCTGATCGGTCTCACTGAAGTACTTCAGCTCAAACACCAGACGCTCGAGCAGAGTGATCGTGTTGATACCCCGCTTGAGCTGGTTGGCCGAGAAGTTCTTGAGCTCCTCATCGGCCTCCACCCGCTCGCGCAGGCGAATGGCGTAGCTCCTGTCTGTGGTGCGAACGTTGCCAACGACATCGTCGTCCAGATCGTCGATGTAGCTCCAGGCCGGGAACTGCTTGCGAATGACCCTGAGCACATCGTTGAGCTTCAGCCCCTTGGGGATGAAGATGACGCGGTCAAATCCGCCGAGATCATCAGGGATCTGGACACCCGAGAAGTCCACCGCGAGTCGAAAGTACTTGCGATAGAACTCCTGCCACTCGGACTGGATATCGGAGATCGCGAAGGGATTCTTGTGTTGAAGGAAGGTAGCGAACATGGTGATGGTAATGGAACCATCGCTGACCTGCCGCCAGAAGTCCTTCATCATGCCAGCCCAAGCCGACATGTCACCGATCACTTGCGTCTTGCTCATGACCAGTTTCCTTTCATTGAAACAAAGTTCTAGATACTTACTCCGGCTAATTCCGAAGTAATATATAATGATACCATATATATATCAATTTGTCAACCATAAATGACAAATGTTAGCTAATATTAGGTAAAATATATAATTTTTCGGCTTATTTTAGCCATTTTTCATATTATGCTCTATTTTTCTATTAGCTCATCCAAATTGCCTTCGCAGATTAATGTCTGCTATATTAATAACATGGTGCCTGATTTCAAAAAAATACCAAAAAGCCCTGGAATCTATTTTTTCCTAAACAAACAGGGTCAAATCATCTATATCGGCAAAGCCAAAAATCTAAAAAGCCGCTTAGTTTCCTATTGGCAAAAAAGCAGTGAGCTGACTGAGCAAAAACTACTGATGCTCCAAGAAATCGCCCACATCCGCTACACTCTGGTGGACAACGAAACCGAAAGCTTACTGCTCGAAGCCAGTCAAATAAAAAAACACCAACCCAAATACAATATAGTTTTGAAAGATGACAAAAACTGGGGTTACATAGTAATTACCAATGAACCCTTTCCGCGCATTGTTGTCATTCATGGCCGGCAAAAAAGAAAAGGTCAGCACTTTGGACCCTATACTTCCACACTGGCGGCGCGTACGACTGTCCGGCTTTTGCATCGTATTTTGCCTTTACGCACTTGCGGTCGCGATCTAACACACTTGCCCAAGGGCAAAATTTGCCTAGAATATCATATGCACCGCTGTTTGGGTCCTTGTGAAAAATTAATTTCTGCTGCTGAATATAACGACCTAATAAATCAAGCCAAAAAAATAATCCGTGGCGATACCAAAGAATTAGAAGCTGACTTGTTAGGAAAGTTAAAAAAATTCAGCGCCGAAAAAAACTTTGAACTAGCCAAAATAAAAAGAGACCAACTACAATCTCTGCAAAAACTGCAAGCCAAACAAAAAGTAATTTCGGCCAAAAATATCAACCAAGATATTATTAATCTGACCAGCTTCGGACAAACAGTGGCTTTGACCGCCATGCAAATCCGGAAAGGAATTTTGGGTGACAAGTTTAATTTTATTATTCAAAACGAACTTAAGCTCTCCAACGCTGAAATTATCGAAAATTTTATCAACCAATTTTATAGTGAAAAAGTAGACCAGCCAGCCGGGCTACTATTGCCAGAAAAAATAAACAAAGCGCAAACTATTTTAACTGACAAAATAAAAATACTAATACCAAAGAAAGGTCATAATAAAAAATTACTGGGACTGGTGCAAAAAAATGCTCAAGATCATTTGGAAAGAAATATTGACCAGACCAAATGGCAACAGCTTAGCGCTTTGCAGGCATTGCTCAAATTAAAAGTCTTACCACGTCGTATTGAAATTTATGATATTTCTAATATTCAAGGCACGCTGGCCGTCGGAGCTATGGTCGTCTTTCAGGATGGTAAAATTGCCGCTGATCAATATCGCTGGTTTAAAATAAAATACGTGACCGGTCCCAATGACGCCTGGATGATGCAGGAAGTTTTGAGTCGTAGGATTAGACATAAGGAATGGCCAGAACCTGACTTGATCATATTGGATGGCGGTAAAGGTCAGCTCAGTGTAGTTTCAAAAATTCTACCCAAAAATTGGCTGGCTAAGACCATGGCTTTGGCTAAAAAAGAAGAAGAAATATTTTTGCCCAGCCGAAAAACTTCCATTCGCCTACCCCGCTTGAGCCCCTTATCGTTGTTTGTCCAGTATATGCGCAATCAAGCACACAAGTTTGCTATAAAAAAATACCGACTTCTACACAGAAAAAATATTTAACCCCCCCCCTAATCCCCCAAACCCCCTTTGACAAGGGGGCTTTGATACTCCTCCCCTGTCAAGGGGAGGTTGGGAGGGGTTAAAGCTAATAGTTCTTTT
The DNA here is from genome assembly GCA_964540095.1 of uncultured Gammaproteobacteria bacterium. Classification (GTDB taxonomy): domain Bacteria; phylum Patescibacteriota; class Patescibacteriia; order UBA1558; family GWA2-36-10; genus CALMZN01. The sequence continues at coordinate 6,888 of CAZILH010000008.1, forward strand.
TTATTTTTCAAAAAAATCAGGCCGCCCTCTAGAAGAGAACGGCCTAAGAACTGGAAAGATCAAGTGTCAATGAATTGACCTAGGTGACCTCAGTAGTCCGAATCATTGAACCTGGGTCGATAAACCTGAAGGTACGGTCGCCATAAACTGGCAGAAGGCACGGGCTTGGGAAGTGGAGTTGCCAGACGCGTCCTCTTCTGCGTGAGAGTGTAGTTCTGATAGGTCCTGGGGTTCCAGGGCCGGTAGCATGACTGCTTGGCCGCGAGCTTGGTACGCTGCCTCCGACGCGTGCTTTGACGACTGAATACACCAGCACGCTTCCTGCCCGCACCCTTGTTAGCAAATTTCACGTGACTCTTCATTAGCTCACCTCCTTGGCCATGAGTAACTGCCTAAAAACACCCACTTACACTTACTGCCCCATACTACTACAAGCTGTAATCCCAAGTCAATATTTGGCCTTAAAATATACCCCGACATTGACAAGAAACTTTCTTTATGCTAATATTCAAAAAGTTAATTTAATTCTCCACATGAAAAATATCTTGAACATCTTGCAAATCGTTATTTCTATTTTGTTAATAGTAACGATTTTGTTACAACAAAAAGGATCAGGCCTGGGCGCCGCTTTTGGTGGCGACAGCGCTATCTACCGCACCAAACGAGGAGCTGAAAAATTCATTTTCCGCTTAACTATTATTTTGAGCTTCTTGTTTTTGGCCTCTGCCCTAGCTAGCTTATTTATCAGCTAAACTGGTTTTAATATTTAATACTAAAAATATAAGACCCTCTTGGCAGTCAACAAAAAACTTCTTAGTTTTGGCTAAACAAAAAACCCAAAAATTTTTGTTAGCATCTTTCTATTTGATTAGAAAAATAAAAAGGTTCTTTTTCCCCAAAGAACAGCCCGATGACGATCAGCAATTGATTTTGAAATTAAATAAAAAAAAAATTCCTAGCTGGCACCAGTTCAGACAATTACCAAAATTTCTAAACCGCTTAGAAAAAGCCCAATTATTTTTAGCCATTATTATTTTACTGGGCTCCTTAGGCACTCTGACTTGGCGATTCTACCTAGCCCATTCGCAAGAAAATCCCAGCTTTGGCGGTAGCTATATCGAAGGCATGGTCGGCGTTCCTTTTTATGTCAACCCAATATTAGCCACCAGTGATTCTGACCGCGACTTAAACAAATTGGTCTATGCCGGGCTAATGAAAACCGATGGCAACGGCGCCCTACAGCCAGACCTGGCTAGTGGCTATACTATCAACGCCAACCAAGACCAATACACTTTTGAATTACGCTCTGGTTTGCAATGGCACGATGGCGAAGCAGTGACTGCTGAGGATATAATTTTCACTATTGAGAGTATAAAAAAAGCCGAATACAAAAGTCCTTACCGCTCCACTTTTTCGGGAGTCAATATCCAGGCGATCAATGAAAATACAATTCAATTCAATTTGGAAAAACCAAATCCCCTATTTTTATCTTATCTGAGTATCGGCATTTTGCCAGAACATCTCTGGTATAGCATACCAGCTATCGGCGCTCCCCTAACCGAGCTAAACATCAAACCCATCGGTTGCGGACCATATGTGTTCAAGTCCTTGACCAAAGATCAAAGTGGCAATATAAAAACTTACGCTCTGACTAGTTTTGAAAAATATCATGCTGGTCAGCCCTATATCAAAGATTTAATTTTCAAGTTTTATCCTGACTTCCAAACAGCCGTGCAGGCCTTGCAAAACAAAAATGTCGAGGGTTTGGCTTACCTACCCAACGAATACAAAAATAGTGTCAAAAATAATGACCTAAAGCTCAAAGAGCTACACAACCCTCGCTATACGGCTGTATTTTTCAACCCTGGTAACAATGCTCTTTTGGCGGAAAATAATTTTCGCCAAGCGCTAAACCTCAGTGTTGATAAAGAAAGGATTATTAGAGAAGCGACTGAAAATAATGGCCAAATAATTTATTCTCCAGTCCTGCCTGGTGACATGGGCTATGACTCTAGTATAAAAACCGAACTTTTCAACCAAGCCAAAGCTGCAGAAGCTTTAGACAAACTTGGCTACAAAAAAGAAGACGGCAGTGATTGGCGTATTATCACCAAAGGAAAAAGTACTTCTACCGTTGAGCTGAAAATAGCCACCATTGACCAGCCCGAAATGACCAGAGCCGCCTCCATCATCAAAGAAAATTGGGAAGCCATTGGCATCAAGACCCAATTGGAAATCATACCCCGCGAACGCATGCTCAAAGAAATCATTGAACCACGCAATTATCAGGCTTTGATTTTTAGCGAACAATTAAATATTAACTCCGGACCATATCTATTCTGGCACTCTTCGCAGGTCAAAAGCCCTGGACTCAATTTATCAAACTTAGGCAACAAAGATATTGATAAATACTTGGAACAAGCTAGAAACGCCAGTACCCTAGAAGCTAAGATTGAGCCATTAAAAAACTTCCAGAAAAAAATAACTGAACTAAATTTTGCTATATTTTTATATAGCCCAACTTATACTTACCCGGTAGCCAACAAGCTAAAGGGCTTGGACCAAGTCCAGTTCATCAACTTGCCGGCTGACCGCTTGAGTACCATCAACACTTGGTACATCAAAACCAAGCGTTCTCTTAAAAAATAAACAACTAACTAAACAATTAAACTATGAATGTAAATTCTGATACGACTGATAGAATGCTAACACCAAATGTTTCTATCAAATCTGGATCCCGATCCAAAACAAATCCGCACCGCGCTCCTAAGCACGGTCCTCGCTTGAACAAAAACAAGCGACAAAAAAACTTTAGCCAAGGACTAACTCCTCAAGCTAAAAAAATTAATACCCCCAAAGCTCACGCTCATCGAGCAAAAAGCTTGGTGGTGACCAAAGGCAAATTACGCATTATACCTTTGGGTGGCTGTGAAGAAGTCGGTCGCAACATGACTGTCTTTGAGTATGAAAACGACATCGTCATCATTGACATGGGCTTGCAATGGCCTGAAGAAGACATGCCGGGCATTGATTATATCATCCCCAATGTCACTTATTTAAAAGGCAAAGAAAAAAACATCCGCGGTGTAATCATTACTCACGGACACTATGATCACATTGGCGCTGTGCCTCACTTGGCGCCCATCTTAGGCAACCCTGTCATTTATGGCACTCCTTTGACTTTGGGAATTATTTCCAAAAGACAAGAGGATTTCAAAACCAGCCCTTTGAGATTAAAATCCATCCAAAAAGACAGCGTCTTGCAACTGGGAAAATTCCGAGCCACTTTTTTTGGTGTCTCTCATAATATCCCTGGCTCACTAGGCGTTATCTTGGATACACCCGCTGGCAAAGTAGTGCACACTGGCGACTTCAAGCTAGACCCTAAAACTTCCGGCGATGCGCCAGCGGAGATGGAAAAAATAAAAAACTTAGGCCGACAAAATGTTTTGGCCTTGATGGCTGACAGTACCAATGCCACAGAAATAGGACATCAATTAGCTGAATTTGATATCCAGCACAATATTGATGACATTTTGAGTCAAGCACCAGCTCGCGTTATTGTCGGCACTTTCTCTTCACTACTTGGACGTATCCAGCAAATAATCTGGTCAGCTGAAAAACTAGGTAAAAAAATAGTAATCGAGGGCTTCAGCATGAAACGTAATGTTGAGCTAGCCCAACAACTTGGCTACATGACTGTCAAAAAAGGCACTATCATTGACATCAAAGAAATACGTCATTATGCCGATAACAAAGTTATCATCCTCTGCACTGGCGCTCAAGGCGAAGACAATGCAGTACTCATGCGCATAGCCAACAAAGAACACCGCTCTCTAAAAATTGAAAAGGGAGACACCGTGGTCTTTTCCTCATCCGTAATTCCGGGCAATGAAAGATCAGTCCAACGACTCAAAGACCAGCTCTATCGACTAGGCGCTGATGTCATTCATTACAAAATGATGGATGTGCACGCTGGCGGCCATGCCAAACAAGAAGATCTTTTGGATTTGATAAATATGGTCAAACCAAAATATCACATTCCTATCTATGGAAATCATTCTTTTTTACGCATCCATGCCAAAGTGGCTTTACGCGCTGGCATCAAGCCCGAAAATATATTTGTGGCTGACAATGGTCAGGTGATTGAATTTGATCTCAATCGCCAAGGACAACTGACCAAAGAAAAAGCTCTTACTGACTATGTGTTTGTTGATGGCTTGGGAGTTGGTGATGTGTCCAATATTGTTTTGCGCGACCGACAAATGATGGCTGAGGATGGTATGATTGTAGTCATTGTCACTATCTCTGGCAAAAACGGAAAAATGGTACACTCACCTGATATTATTTCTCGTGGCTTTATCTACATGCGCGAGCAAAAAGAATTGGTGGAAACCATCCGCACCAAAGTGAAAAATATCGTCAACGAACACAATAAGACCAATTCCCAAATAAACGAAACCTACATCAAAGAAACTTTGCGCAATGATCTGGGTCAATACATCTTTCAAAAAACTGAACGTAGGCCTATGATCTTACCAGTGGTAATAGAGGTGTAAAAAAATAAGCAAAAAAAACCGTCCCGAGCATAGTCGAGGGACGATTTTTTTATTAGTTATTTCAAACTACTGTAAAATTGACCAGGCCATTGATTGACATAAAATAATGGGGATGATAAGTTGGGTCATATAATCTTGTCCTTTCCCTCAAACCCTCAAAAAATCAAGGAGCATAACAATGAGATTAATGAGTATGACCCTAGTCGCCAATTCTCCCGAGCTGACGGTTACTGTTGATGATTCCAAGGGCGTCACTATCTGCCATCCCTTTCTAGGGAAAACTGTTAGGGTCTATTATTATGCTGAAGAATTGGTCGTTGAGGGTGATTTTGTCACCAAGAGACGGGAGGTGCCTCCAGCCCGCATGGATGACAGCTAATCATTGGGCTTGCGCAATGAGTCCCGGAGCTTCCGTTGAGGGGGCTCCTTTTTTCTTTGCACTTTATGTTAAATTGACCACACTATTGATTCATAATATAATATCTCTATAAATACAAACCTTATGTCAAAAAAACTTATTTCGGGCATCAAGCCCACTGGACACATGCACTTGGGCAACTACTTGGGCGCGATCAAAAATTGGGTGGAGCTCCAAGATCAATATAGCTGTTCTTTTTTTATTGCTGATCTGCATTCCCTGACTATCAAAATTTCCAAAGAAGATCTACAAAAACAAACCTTTGATTTGGCAGTAGATCTACTAGCTTTGGGCATCAACCCCAAAAAATCTTACCTCTTCAAACAATCTGAAGTCGTGGGTCATACCGAGCTGGCCTGGATCTTCAATTGCCTAGTACCGGTCTCTGAGCTAGAGCGCATGACCCAATACAAAGACAAAAGTTTGCGTCATCCGGACAATGTCAACGCTGGCCTACTTACCTACCCCAGCTTGCAGGCCGCTGATATTTTACTTTATCTGGCTGAGTATGTGCCAGTTGGCGAAGACCAAGTTCAGCATTTGGAATTAACTCGCGTCTTGGCTAGAAAATTTAATAATCGCTATGGCAATTTTTTTCCCGAAATAAAACCAGTCCTGTCCCCAGCTCGACGCCTAATGTCCCTCAATGACTCTGCCAAAAAAATGAGCAAATCCTTGGGTGAAGCCAGCTACATTGCCATTGATGATGATCCTGAGGCCGTGAGTAAAAAAATAAAAAAAGCTGTCACTGATGAACAAGGCATAAAAAATCTTTTGGAACTATATTCTTATTTTGGTTCTCCCGAAAAAACAAAATCCTTAAACAACGCTTTCCAAAAAGGAAAACTAATGAATGTAGAATTGAAAGAAGAATTAACTAAAGTTATCCTGGATTTCTTGAAACCAATTCAAGAAAAAAGAAAATACTTTCAAGCGCATCCCAAAGAAGTAGAAAAAATATTAGCTGAGGGAGCTAAAAAAGCTCAAAATGAGGCTGACAAAAATCTAACCAAAATAAAAGGCCTAATTGGTCTTAAATAATCACCCCCTTGACAAAACCACAATCTTTTGCTACGGTTTTGACGAAAAACAGGTATTTATTAACTAAATTTAAGTGAAAGACTATGTTAAAAAATCTTAACAAAGGATTGGCTCTATTTATGGCTATTGCTGTCATGGCTCTAAATTTAGGCCTAATCAACGATGTTTTGGCTGATGAATTAGAGGGATCTGATCAAGCTTTGGCTAGACCAATCAAGGGTGTATCTGATTCAACACCACAACCAGCTGAACCAGAATTGACTGTCACCCCATTACCCCAGCCAATTAACGCACCAGAAGAAAATAATGGCGGCAACGGTACTGGTATTAATTGTGACTCCTTGATGGCTAATATGATGTTGGCCCAAGGCGCTGATCATTCAATCGCTGGTGACCTCAATGGCGATGGTACAGCAAATTTAACCGATGCTGTCTTGTTGACCCAATTAGATCTAGGTGGCCCAAATGGCGTACCAGATGGAACCATCAATTTAACTGATGTGGTATTGCTTACTCAAATGTGTCCTAACACACAAGTGGTCACACCAGTGAGGCCAAGTTGTGACTATTTGATGACCAACATGATGTTGGCTCAAGGCGCTGATCATTCAATCGCTGGTGACCTCAATGGCGATGGTACAGCAAATTTAACCGATGCTGTCTTGTTGACCCAATTAGATCTAGGTGGCCCAAATGGCGTACCAGATGGAACCATCAATTTAACTGATGTGGTATTGCTTACTCAAATGTGTGGTAATCTATTGACTACTGCCACTACTACTCCAGTTATTGAACCAGTCGTCGTGCCTCCAACCCCAGAACTTAATAATGGCAATCACAGTGGCAACAACTTGTTAAACTATATTCCCAATCCAGTCCTGATCCCTACCCCCCAAGTCTTGGGTGAAAAAGTAGTGGGGTGCAAAAACAAAGCCAATACTACTTTGACTCAATTCAAAGAAGGTACTTTAGTGCGTGGCTGTGGCCCAGAGGTCTATGTCATCAAAGGTGGTAAAAAAATACACATAATCAACCTCGAGACCCTACGCAGTAAATATTTTGGCAAGCCAATTTTAAATATCGGTGACTTGATAAATGATATCAAGGACTCCTCTATCAAAGTTGTAAGCGCCAAAAAATAATAACAGAACACTTAAAAATTCCCCGCCAACTGGCGGGGAATTTTTTATTCACTCAATCTTATTGCAAACTAATTTTTTTGACCTAAAACTTTATAATATTTCTATGGATAAATTATAATCTCACCCTTGGCATCTTGTTTGCAAAAAGATCTCCACTGGCAATCGAGATTCTTGAATAAATCATCGCAAGCACTACTTACCTGAAAATCAATAACCGAACCTGTTGAACATATTGGTACACCTGAAGTATTAAATAATGTGAGCAGATCTGAACCTTCTTCACTTTTTTTGGAGCTGCTGGTCTTAAAATATAATGTATATGCACCTTTGTGGCATGCCTCTACGGTATAAATATCATATTTTTTAAAATCCGAACATAGTCTATCAATTATTGGCTTCATTCCCTCACCTTGCTTCAAAAGCATATCTCTATCTGTAGATTTACCTATATAAAAGTCAAGAGCTACTAGGCCTAATATTAATACAACCAATGCTAACACCAACCAGCCAAAAATCTTTTTCTTTTTATTCATACTTTTTATTTTAAACTAATTTTTTCCGCTTTAATTTTTCTACCCAAATATTTCTGAGCGGCTATTTCAAATCTTGTTTGATCATCGGTAGTCAGAAATATTCTCTTAGCTTTATTTTTTGAAGTGTGGGCGTACTCGGGATGCTTGCTTAGATATTCCTGCAACTTATCAGCTACTATTTTGCCGCTATCTAATACTCTTATATTCTTACCAAAATATTTTTGGATGTCTTTTTGTAGCCAACCATAATGCGTACAGCCCAAAATAACTGTATCAGGAAAATGACGTTTAAGTGGCCGAATATATTTTTTCAAAATCATTTTGGTCTCTGGATACTTTTCCCAATTTTCTTCAATCAATGGTACTAACAAGGGACAAGCTTGTTGTACTACTTTTATTTTTGAATTTTTAACTTTAAGTTCACGAATATATGACCTCGACTCCACTGTACTGCGTGTACCCATGACAGCCACTACTTTATTTTTGGTGGCCACGCTGGCTAGCTCGGCCAATGGGCGAATTACGCCTAAAATATTTTTACCGGGATATTTTTTTGGTAGATATTCTTGCTGTAATTTCCGTAAAGCTTCAGCTGAAGCAGTGTTACAAGCCAAAACAACCAAAGTACAGCCCAGACCAAACAAATAATCTACTGCCTGACGAGTATATTCATAAATTACCTCTTGGCCATGATTACCGTAAGGGGCTCGCGCATTATCGCCTAGATAAACATAGTCATATTGAGGCAAATTTTTTTCAATTGACTTGAAAATTGTTAAACCTCCAAAACCTGAATCGAATATTCCTATCATTAGTTATTTATTACTTTTAATATTTCTTGCTGATGTTGTTCAGCACTAACCCTGTCTTTGGCTTCAACTGTAATTCTCAATAATGGCTCAGTATTTGAGGGACGGACATTGAACCACCAATCCCCAAACTCCACCGTGATGCCATCAATTTCATCTTTGACATTGTCACGATAAAAATAGCGAATTTTTTCTAGTTTGTCAGGAATACTTTCCACCTCAATATTGAATTCATCACCGCGATAATACAAAGTAAAATCTTTTATAATTTCTGATAGAGGACGACCATCTTCGGAAATAGCTTGCAAAGCCAAAACCAGAGCAATTAAGCCAGAGTCAGCATAATAATTTTCCTTAAAGGCAAAGTGTCCAGAAACCTCACAGCTTATCGAGCCATGCTCTGTATGCATGTGCCTGACCAAGTTGATATAGCCCACCTCACTGCGGATTGGCCTGCCGCCCCACTTGGCAATCAACTCCGGTACGGCATGCGAACAAATCAAATTATAGACCACACCTTCACCGGGATTTTTCTTCAACAGCATCTTGGCCAAAAGCAATATGGTCATATCGCCTCTAATGAACTGACCCTTCTCATCCAGCAAAAACATGCGATCGCCATCAACATCAAACATCACTCCCAAGTCAGCTTTCTGTTTCAAAATTTCTCTACTCGCCGGCAAAAAAGCATCTTTAGCCAGCGGGTTTGGTGGCCTATTGGCAAATTTTGGATCCAATTCTGAGAATATACTTACCAGCTCTACTGGTAATTTGGCAAACAGCTTAGGCAAAATCAAGCCAACCATACCATTGCCAGTATCAGCTAGCACTTTTAATTTATTTATTTTCTTAACATCAACAAAGGATAAGATGTGTTTAATATGATCTTTACTTACATCTCTTTTTTTATACTTTCCCTTTTTCTCTTCTGGATGAAAATCACTTAAAGCGGATAGTTCTTTGTGAACTTGTTCGCCGCTAAGAAATTTAATACTATTGGTGTATTCGGTATTATTGGTGACCATCTTAAAGCCACCGTAGCCAGGCGGGTTGTGAGAAGCCGTGGCCATAAATCCGCCGTCATATTTGTAGCGACCCATGGCAAAATAAAAATCGTTAATAGAAACCAAATCCAAGTCATGAACTTCAGCGCCATATTTCAAAAAAACCTCAACAGCGGCCGTCATCAATGGCTCTGAGGCCTCACGCACATCACGAGCCACTACAATTTTTAAATTTTTAACTGGCTTGTGTAATTTACGGCTAATCACACTCAAATAGGCCATGGCTATTTGCTTGGCTATTTCAGCATCTATCTGTTGGGGATACAGACCCCTAATGTCGTAAGACTTAAAAATACTAACATCCATAAAATTAGGTTAATTTATATACATTATTCTATCATAAGCCCTTGAGAAAATACAATAAAAACCAGTGGCTTATAATAATTTACAAATATTAAAATATTAGCTAAACTTATGTCATGTCAAAAAATAATCTACCACCAATAAACATCCCCGGCTTAGCTGTCGATATTGATGAGACCCTGTCTTTTACTATCGGACACTTAGTGACCAAGCTACAAGAAAATTTTGGCAATCCCGAAAATTTATCAGTTAAAGAAATAATTGAAAAATACCGCTACACGCAAAATGTACCCTATTGGCAACATGCTGAAGCTCAAAAATGGATTGATAAAGAAATTCATTCCAATGAATTACAAGAAAATCTGCCGTTGATAGAAGACGCTGATGTTTATTTAAGAAAAATTAACGAAATTATTCCTGTTGTTGCTTATATTACTGTGCGACCCCAAAGCGTAAGTGCCGGAACCGATGTCTGGTTAAAAAAACATGATTTTCCGCCAGCACCCATCATTGCCAGACCGCCCAGCATAAAACACACTGCTGGTAATGCTTGGAAAGCTGGCATCCTTCAGCAATTGTATCCCCAAATTTTGGGCATCATTGATGACAATGCTAAGTTATTAGAATTTTTAGACCAAAATTATAAGGGTGTGGTATTTTTATACGACCACCATACTACTGATAGCAAATTAAATGTCGTGCCTTGTAAAAATTGGTTAAAAGTTTTTGAAGAAATAAAAAAACATTTTAAAAAATAATGATAAAAATTCGTAAAATAACAAAGCAAGATGTAGCTACGGCCGGACAACTTGTAGCCCAAACCTATTGCCGCTTCAATTATCGCGAAGGCAAAAAAGCTGATATTGAAAAATATGCCAACCATTTCCGACCAGCCAAAAATGATATGCCTGTTTTGGAAAAATATTTTCTGGACGCCCCTATATGCTATGTTGCTCAGGATGACAAAAAAATAGTTGCTGTCATTAGAGGCCACAAAAACAGATTGACCAATCTTTTTGTTGATGGCCACTACCACGGTCAAGGTTTGGGTAAAAAACTAATCAATAAATTTGAACACGAAGCTAAAAAACTGGGCTCTAAACAAATAAAAATACGCGCCTCACTCTATGCTTTACCATTTTATCTAAAAATGGGTTACAGAAAAACTACTGGTGTCAGACAATTTAAAGGATTGCAACATCAGCCGCTTGTCAAAAAAATATCTTAATCTATGTAATACATAATAAACAAGAAATATGACGAAAAAATTTAAAATTATCCCACCAAGAAAAATTAAAATTGTCGAGACACCGGGCAAGGGCTTGGGAGTAATAGCCACAGCTGACATCAAAAAAGGAGAAATAATAGAAACTTTTCCGGTTATTTATTTATCCAAAAAAGATGTGAAGTATCTGGACAATGAATCAGATTTACTGACTTTTTATCCTCTTTATTTAGAGACCCACAGGAAGGATTGCATTATGCTGGGCTATGGATCGGTCTACAATCATGACCGCAAAAATCCCAACGCTGACATCTACTACCCCAAAGCCAGAAATGACCGCTATCTCCTAATGAAGGCCCTCAAAAAAATCTCTAAAGGAGAAGAGATTGTTTATGACTATGGCTTTGATGATGAAGAAGAATTTTTGGACTTGAAATAAAAATATATGACTATATATCTAAAATTATTACCCATTTTATTAATTTTCATACTAGGATATTTTTTAAAAAAAATTAATATTTTTAAAAAGGAAGATGCTGATTTATTTCTAAAATTAGTATTTTATGTAGCCGCACCAGCTTTGATTATTCTATCTATATCTAGCATCAAATTAAATGCCCAACTATGGTCTTTGCCACTAAGTGCGATTATCATAATTTTCACTACCTACATAATCACCCTAATTGTTAGTCGCCGTCTAAAACTATCTCGAGAGTCCCTGGGCTCCTTCTTAATCGCCTGCCTAATCATGAATATTGGCTTTTTATTACCCTTTATTCTGGCGGCCTTCGGCTTGGAGGGCGTGGCCTTAATATCATTGTTTGATTTTACAAATGGGATTTTAACTTTTACTTTTATTTATTATATAGCAGTTAAATATGGGCAAAACCAAAGCAACAAAACAATTATAAGAAAAAAAATACTACTATCGCCACCAATTTGGGCGTTAATTTTAGCCCTTATTTTAAATTTATTAAAAATAAAAATTACTGGACTAACGCATGATTTTTTACAGCCATTGTCTTATTTACTTTCTCCATTAATAATGTTGTCTTTGGGTATATATTTTCAGCCAAAATTAAAAAACATTAATATAACTCTGACCGCACTAATATTACGCTCTGGTTTAGGTTTGCTTTTGGGGCTACTTCTGGCTTGGTTTTTTAAACTGGATGGCTTAACAAAATCTATCGTTATACTAGCATCTACTGCCCCGGTTGGTTACAACACACTGACATTTTCCTCTTTAGAAAAATTGGATCAAGAAATGGCGGCTAATATTATTTCACTATCATTGCTGGTTAGTATTATATTTACGCCGATTTTAATTGCTCTTCTTAACTAGACAATTCAAATTATATTTTGTGCGATAAATATCAGGGGCTGATATTTTGAAGCCGGTTTTTAATAATAAAGATTTTAGCTCAGATTTAGTAAAATGATGATAATAGCGCCAAAAAGTTTTTGTTTTGTCGGGCAGATGATAGGGTATGAAACAGTCGTTCCAAACTCTTTTTTTAAATATATTTTTGAAAAAATACTGGCGGTATTTTGGCTGCCACAAATTCCAATTAGTCATAAATAGCACTCCCCCTGGTTTCAGCCAGCTATAAATTTTTTTTAACAAATCCTCTCTTTCTTTTTTGCTAGGCAGGTGATGAAAAGAAGCCACCAAACAAACTGCGTCAAAACTATTGTCCGGAAAATTAATGTTAGCCATATCAGCCAACTGAAAAATAAAACTTGGAAATTGCTTTTTAGCTTGCTCTAATAAATTGGCGCTAAAATCAACACCCAAGTAATCAAATTTTTGGCCACTTGATTCTAACACTTTCAATAAACGGCCATTACCGCAACCCAAATCCAAAATCTTGCCCCCAGCGGGCAAATATGGTATAAAAACGGATAACTCTTGCCAAGGCACATATCTGGTGTTGGAAAACTCCACGGCTACAGAGTCATAAACATTTTGCAAATCTTTTTTAATATCACTCATGGAAAAAAATAATAAAATATTTGAAGAAATTGTCTTGGAGCTGGCTAGTCAAAAATATGCCTCTTCTTTAGATTTTTCCAAACAATTACGCCAAGCTTTTAGCTCCCGCCGACTGCCAGCCAATACTAAAGCTACCTTGATTTTGGCTTATCGTCAATTGCTAAAAAAGAAAAAAATAAAAGCTGATAGTAATTTTGAACAATTATTAAAAAAACGCGCGGTTCGTACTTTGTCTGGCGTTTCCGTGATCACGGTGCTGACCAAGCCCTTTGTCTGCCCGGGTAAATGTATTTATTGCCCCACCGAAATCGGCATGCCCAAAAGCTATTTATCCAATGAACCAGCCGCCGCCCGCGCCAAGATGAATCTCTTTGATCCCTTTCGCCAAGTGACTATGCGTATCCAGGCCTTGGAAAACAATGGCCACGCTGTTGATAAATTAGAAGTACTGGTCTTGGGTGGCACTTGGTCTGTCTACCCCTCCAAATACCAAGATGAATTTATTCGCGATTGTTTTTATGCGGCTAATATATTTCCTAAAAAAAATAAACGCAAACCATTTGCCTTAGCTCGAGAACAAAAAATAAACGAGACCGCCAAATACAAAATCATTGGACTGACTTTGGAGACCAGGCCGGATTTTATAAACCCCACGGAAATAAAAAAAATGCGTCGACTTGGCACTACTCGCGTCCAACTTGGCATCCAGCATACTGACAACAAAATTTTGAAGTTAATCAAGCGCGGACACAATTTAGAACAAAGCATTGAGGCCACCAGACAGCTCAAAGAAGTTGGTATCAAGGTTGATCACCACTATATGCCCGACTTGCCGGGGAGCACACCCCAAAAAGATCTGGCTATGTTCAAATATGTATTCAGTTCTCCTGACTTACAGCCCGATCAAATCAAAATCTACCCCTGTGTGGTCAATGAACACGCTGAATTGTACAAATGGTACAAACAAAAAAAATACAAACCCTACACCAAAAAACAACTGCTTGATCTCCTGCTCAAAGTAAAAAAAATAGCCCCGACATACATACGCATCAATCGCTTGATCCGCGATATTCCCGAAGAAAGCATAGTGGCTGGCAACAAAATCACTAATCTACGCCAGTATCTGCAAAAAGAACTAGCCCAGCAAGGCGCTTCTTGCCAGTGCTTGCGTTGCCGTGAAGTAAGAAATGAAAAATATGAGCTCAAAGATTTGGAGTTAGTGCGACGTGATTATCTGGCCAGCCAAGGCCAAGAAATATTCTTGAGTTTTGAAAACAAAGACCGTAGTAAGGTTTATGCTTTTTTGCGACTGCGTCTAAATCACGACCCGCAAAAAAATATCTTTCCCGAACTAAAAAATGCCTCTATTGTCAGAGAGCTACATGTCTATGGGCAAATGGTGCCGGTCTACCAAGAAGCCCTAGATGACGAACTGGGCCAGACCCAGCACTTAGGGCTTGGCAAGCGCCTGATGAAAGAAGCGGAAAAAATAACCAGAGATAATAAGCTAAAAAAAATAGCCGTAATTTCAGGCATTGGCGTACGCAACTACTATCGAAAACTTGGCTATAAACTAGAGAGTACTTACTTGACAAAAAACCTAAAAAATATATAATACTTTTTCCTTGTTCTTAAACCATCAAACTCCCCGAAAAGAGGTGAAGCATGGATCTCAACCAAAGTGACTATGAAGTGGAGTGGTGGCTGAAAACCGAGAGTCACAGAATCGAACTCCTGAAGGAAGGAGTGGAGCTAAAGAGCAGACTGCTGACCGCTCGCCAAGACCCCAAAGCGGCGCTATACAACGGTCTGTATCTACCGATCATGGAACATGACGGCAACCTGCCTCAACACATGGACTTCACTGGTCTCTGCGCTGGGCTGGATGTCAATCCCATGGAGATTGATGAACAGCTACGGCAAATCATGAACACCATGAATGGTCAGATCGGCACCAAGTTAGCCGCTGATATCCTCCGACTGCCAGCCCGGGAAGTTCGTCGCCTGATCGAGAAGAAGATCCTGCCCGCTACCAAGCAAGGCGCCTCAGCTTGGATCATCAACTACGTCGATGTCCTGCGCCTGGCTGTGAAGCGCCTGTCTGCATCCTGAGTCACAAGCAGGGTCCGGAAACAAACCCCGGACCCTGTCTTTTTTTATTAACCCCCTAAATCCCCCTTAACAGGGGGACTTTTAAAATTCCTCCCCTGTTAAGGGGAGGTTAGGAGGGGTTATTATTTTATATTTTTCCGCTCCTGTAAATATAAAATGTAAGAATATAAAATAGTGCCAAGAATACAAACTATAGCTCCGCCAGTAAATAAGCCCGTGCCCCAAGCTGGCGGCAAATTCGGTGAAATAATAATACAAACTCCAAACAATATAAATGCCCAACCACCAACTCGATGCGTTTTGTACCAGACATTTTCCGATGACAAAGTCCAAGGCGTGCGGATGCCTACAAACCAGTTGGGTTTTATTTTACCCAAATAATTGCCAAGAAAAATCATCAATAAACCGACTAACCAGGGCGTCCAAAATTGCATTCTGATTGGGTAACCAATATTGTATAAACTGGACAACAAATAAATTATTGCAAAAAAAGTCAACAAAACATTTTTAAATAAATGAAAAACTTTGGCAAATTCAACATAACGTTCTTTTTTGGGATCAAGCAATGGTAATAACAAAAACATCAAATACATACCCGGTACCATAGCCATGAGGCCAAAAGCCGCTCCTGCCCTGCTTGACCAGCCATTGGGCTCTCCCATAAAGCCCCAGTGAGTAACCACTCGCTCCGGGAAATGAGCATAGAAATAAAAACTTGAGACCACTGTGATCAAGATAAGTATTATTGACCAAATTTCGCTTTTCCAGGTTAATTTAATTGGTGATTGCATAATTTTAATTATTATTTATTTTAAATTAAATTTATTTAACGGGGTGAATTATTTTTTGCCTTTTTTACTGCTAAAAATTTGGCGATTTTTTCCGCTACTTCTTCTAAAATACTAAAATTAAGAGAATAGATAATTTGCTGACCCTGTCTGCGGCTAGATATCAGATCAGCCCGCTTCAAAATATCCAAGTGGTGCGATAAAGTGGGTGTAGTCACCTCGAGATATTTGCCAATCTCATTGACTGACAGCTCACCTTTTTTCAACAAATCCAAGATTTTCTGGCGATTGGGTTCTGATAGAGCTGAAAATGTTTTACTTAAAGACATGGCCGTTTATTTAGATATTTAGATATATATCTAATTATATCGTAAAAATAAAAAATAGTCAAGTGGCTATTAAAATACTCTTAGGGGGTGAGGGAAATTTGTGATCTTTCCCTCAATTCGCGGGCTACGCCTTGGCCCACTTCCTCTTACTCAGTTGTGAGAAGATCCTGACAATGGGTGGTTGCCTCCTGACAAACCTAGGAGAAGAGGGATATAGGTAGCCCCTGTCACGACAATACTTGACTCGGTGGGCAGCCCTTCGCCACAAACTAAGTCTTGCTGGTTTTGCCGAAGTTACGCAATCGTCCACGATTCACCTCCTTAAAGAACAGGCACCCCCTAAGAATATTTTATTTCAAAATATCAAAAAAATCTTAATGCATATAAATACTATTGTCAATAATGGTATTCTTTGCCATTTATAATACTCAATCCCCTATAAATCTGCTCCAATAAAACCACCCGCGCCATTTCGTGTGGCATGGTCAGCCGCGACAGAGAAATTGCTTGCGGATATTTTTGCCTTATCTCCTCGGCCCAGCCCAAGGCCCCGCCAATGACCAAAATTAATTCCGATTTATTTTCAATAAATTTAGAAAAATCTGAAGAATTAAATTCTTTACCTTTTTCTGCTAACAAATAAATATTTTCTTGCTTATATTTTGCCAAAATATTTATCAGGTGTTGATTTTCTTTGACTTGAGCTGACTTTTTGTTTTGACTAGAAAATGACTCGGGCTTAACTTCTACAAAATCAAGAACTGCATAGGGTTTTAATCTTTTACTATATTCTTGTATGGCTTCTTGCCAGAATTTTTCTTTTATTTTGCCAACAGCGATTATGGTGATTTTTAGCATAATTTAATATTAATCTAAAAACTGAATATCAGCAAATAAGCCATAATATTGACAGTTGCCCCAAAATATTATAGAATGAGATGTTTCTGTTCCGCTTCGATTTCATTCTGGCTCAAACCAAGCTCGCAAGGAGGCCCACGATGAGATACAGCCGCTCTCCTGACGTGGAAAGGCACGCCATTCACTGGGTGGAGAATCTTTCTCCGTACCAGAGATGGCTGTTGCTCCAGCTACTGACTCGGCTCTGCCCCAAGCACCGGGGCAGCATTCCTGAACTCAAGCGCTATGCGCTGTATGCCAATGTGCTGATCCCCATCGTGGAAAATGGCGGTAGCATTCCCCAGGATGCCGAATTCCAGGGAGTGCTCCAGGCCATGGATCTCAATGCCTGGATCATCAGTCGCCGTCTGCATCAGCTGTACCAGCGGCTGTCCAAAGCCGCCTGAACCAGAATCCACCGAGCCCCCTGTCGCCACACGCGGCCGGGGGCTCATCATTTATAATATTGCAGGAAATAGCTAATATGCTACACTAAACAATATATTTCACTATAACTAAAAACAAATATATGAAACACCTAAACCAGCAAGACCCAGCCATTGCCCATATTTTGGAGGAAGAACTCAATCGCCAGCGTCAAGGCGCAGAAATGATTGCCTCGGAAAATTTTGTTTCTTTGGCTGTCCTAGAAGCTGCTGGTTCGGTGTTGACCAATAAATATGCCGAGGGCTACCCCAACAAAAGATACTACGGTGGCAATGAGTTCATTGACCAAGCCGAGACATTAGCTATTGAACGAGCCAAAAAATTATTCCAAGCCGAGCACGCCAATGTCCAGCCCCACTCTGGCTCTCAAGCCAATGCCGCTGCCTATATGGCTCTAGCCAATCTGCATGATACTATTTTGGGCTTTTCTCTGGCGCATGGCGGACATCTGACTCACGGGCATCCCGTTAATTTTTCTGGCAAGTCCTATAATTTTGTCAGCTATGGGGTGAACAAAGAAACCGAGCTAATTGATTTTGATGAAGTTCGCGCGCAAGCTATCGCCCACAAACCAAAAATTATTCTGGCTGGTGCTTCAGCTTATTCGCGCCAAATTGATTTTGCCAAATTCAAAAATATTGCCGATGAAGTTGGCGCTTATTTAATGGTCGACATGGCTCACATTGCCGGCCTAGTAGCCGCTGGCCTGCATCCTGATCCAATACCAGTAGCCGATGTAGTAACTACTACCACTCACAAGACCTTACGCGGTCCACGTGGCGCTATGATTTTATCAAAAATAAATGATCACTTAGACCCGGAAAATAAGAAAAACTTAGCTCAAAAAATAGACGGCGCTGTTTTCCCCGGGCTCCAAGGCGGACCACTGGAACATATCATCGCGGCCAAAGCCGTGGCTTTTGGCGAAGCGCTGTCACCAAAATTCAAAAATTATCAAAAACAAATTTTGAAAAATTGTAAAACTTTGGAAAATAAATTTCATGAAGCTGGAATAAAAATGGTGGCTGGTGGTACTGACAATCATCTACTACTGATCGACGTGACACCTTTGGGCTTGTCCGGCAAAGAAGCTGAAACCCTGCTAGACCAAACCTATATCTATACCAACAAAAATATGATTCCTTTTGACACCAGAAAGCCAATGGATCCATCGGGTATTAGATTAGGCACGGCCGCTTTGACTACGCGGGGCTTGAAAGAAAAGGATATGGAAATAATTGCTGATGTTATTATCACGACCTTGAAATCAAAATCAGTTTCAGAAAATAACCAAAATAAAATATTAAATTTAATGGTAAAGTTTCCGCTGTATCCGGAACTCTAACCCCTCCAACCTCCCCTTGACAGGGGAGGAACATTTAAGCCCCCTTGTCAAAGGGGGTTTGGGGGATTAATAACACTATGGCCAAAATAATTGACGGCAAAGCACTAGCAGTAGAAATTCAACAAGAATTAACTGTAGAAATAAAAACCAACGACCTGCATCCGGAATTGGCGGTTATTTTGGTTGGTGATGATCCGGCCTCAAAACTCTACGTACGCCTCAAAAAAAAGGCCTGTGAACAAATCGGCATAGAATTTCATGAATACCTAATGCCTGACAATATCACTTTAGAACAAGTTTTGGAAACCATTGATTTTTTAAACAAAGATGAACTCACTGACGCTATTTTAGTTCAGCTACCTCTACCCAAAAATCTAGACACCGAGGCTATCATCAAAGCCATTGACCCTAAAAAAGATGTCGATGGTTTTCATCCGGAAAATATAAAAAAACTATTGGCCGGACAAACTGACTTTGTGCCGGGCTTGGCTTTGGGTATCTTGAAACTAATAGAATCAACCGGAGAAGATCTAAATAATAAATCAGCTGTTATTGTGGCTAAGGGCGATATTTTTTTTCAACCACTGACCAAAGTATTGGCTGACAAAAATATTCACGCCCAGCTAGTGGATCCCAAAGATCTAGAATTAAAAAAATATACCAGTCAAGCTGATATTTTGATAGTAGCTATTGGCCAACCATTCTTTATCAAAGAAGATATGGTTAAAAATGGAGCTATTGTTATTGATGTTGGTACCAATAAAATTGACGACCACCAAGTGGTAGGTGATGTTGATTATAGTGCTGTTTTTGAAAAAGTAAGCCACATCACTCCGGTTCCTGGTGGAGTAGGCCCGATGACTGTAGCTATGTTGCTATACAATACTGTGGAATTACATAAAAAATCAAATTTGAGATAAAAAGAAGAGGGTCCCGTATTGCTACGAGACCCTCGGCGCAGTTAGCAACCCTGCTTAGGTCACATTACTGCTGGGAAGCACCCTCCTGCTGCGGGGGGACGACTTCCTGCATCTGGCAGAACTCAGTCACCATCTGCTCGACCGCCGGGCAAATGGTGTCCCAGGACACCACCTTGGTCCGCTCGATGCGGACCTTGTAGCGCTCGATGGACACCTTCTGCACTCCGTGGATCTGCACCAAGGCCAACAGGAGCTTGGCCCCGAGCTGAACACGCTGTTCCTCTCGAAGATGAGAGGAGCTGAGCCAGGTCTGGCTCAGGATCGTTTCCGTGTGCAACCACGCGGAATCGTTCTGCTCGTCCCGGTTTTCCCACACAAACTTGGTCATGAAAGGAACCTCCTAGCGCACAATTTAAGGGTGGCGCAACCCCTATTCTCAAATAACTACGAGCACATAATTGGCCGAGTATTTGAGAATATATATGATAGCATATTTATACTATTTTGTCAATAGCAAAATACAAACAAAAAATAGCCAATTTTTGACTACTTTAAATAAACATTCTGCTAGCTGATGGCTTTTTCTGGCTACTCTTTTTGGCCAGACAAAAAGAGTAGCAAACACTACAATAAACTATTTTGCCAGCTTTTCATTTTCCCTACCACCTGGGCTTTTTTTATTTTATCTAAATCAAAAATTCTAATAGCATCCCGCAAATAACAAAAAGCTTTTATTTTATTACCATTGATGCTCTGAATATCAATCTTCCGCTTGCTGGTCTTACCTTGCTCATCAATATAATCAATTTCCAACTGCTCGCCATTTTTCAAAGCGTTTTTGACAATCTCCTCCACTGTGCTGGCTCCACTTTTTTTCCAGCGAGCCACTATTTTTTCTTTTTGACCAGAGTTGCTGTACCAAATATAGCCATGATCCAAACCATATTCATAAACCTCTCTAGTCACCTTGACATCATCCAAGCAATATTTAATCAGATTCTCCCAATCATTGCTTTTGTAATATTGGATAGCGTCAAGGCCCGAGCCGGACTTGCCATAGCCCAAAGTACTCATGGCCACACTTTCTAATTTCAATCTATGGCCCAAAGCATAGACAATCTCCTCCAAAATATCCAGATGATTTATAGTGCTTAGGTCAAAATTTTTGTAATAGGGTTGTAAAACAGTAAAATCAAAGCTCTTACTATTGAAGCCAATTATTAGCTCAGTATTTTTTAATAATTCTAAAAGCTGATCAAACTCCCCTTCTCTAAAACCTTTATAAGAATTACGATTATATGAATAAACGCCAACTACCGAAACGCCTAAAAGGTGGCGGTTGTGCTGGCCACCCACTTCATCAAAGGACTTTTTGGTCTCTAGATCTAAAATTATTGTATCTTTTTTTTCATTCATAAAAATTGCCTATCTATTATACCAAATTTTTCTTATTTTACCACTCACTGACATCTGGCAAAAAACCATCACTACTATCATCTAGCTCGCTGACATATTGCACATCACCATCGGACTTTCCAACAGTCGATTTGGCTAACTGATTGTAGTTTAACAAACGGCCATCCAAGTCAGCAATAAACTCCGAGGGCTGGAGCATCTTGAAACCACCAAAACTCAAATTAGCCAAAGGATAGACCAAATACAATTGCTGTTTGGCGCGAGTGACAGCTACGTAAAACAAGCGACGCTCTTCCTCCTGCTCTTCTTCGCTGACGGCTAAGGGGTGCGGAAAACTCTGATCCGTCAAATTCATGATAAAAACCGCCTGCCACTCCAAGCCCTTGGCCTGATGGACAGTGCTCAGTACAACATTGTTCTTTTTATTATTAGAATTAACTTCGGCAAATTGCTCTTGCAAAGTAATCTCAGTCAAAAAAGTGCTCAAATCTTGATAATTGCTAGCAAATACTTTCAACTGCTCCAAATCCTCTAGTCGCTCATAGAAATCAGTGTAAGTATTTTTCAAATAACCACTATACTCCTCAATGACTAGCTCCAGTAACTCGGCCAAGGTGCTATCTTTTTTGAGCAACATTTTTTCAAACACCGCGCTAATAAAAGACCAGCTTTTTTGTCCAGTTTGACCAAGCTGAATACTCATATTTTTCAACTCCAAACTGCCGTGCTTGATGATAGCTTGAAAAATCTTCTGGGCTGAAGCTGGGCCAATGCCTTCATAGAGCTGTAATATCCTGACCCAAGATATTTCATCTTGTAAGTTGTAAAATACTCTCAGCCAGGCCAATACATCTTTGATATGCGCTCTTTCAAAAAACTTCAAACCACCGCGTAGCTCATAGACAATCTGGCGACGATTGAGTTCCATTTCCAAATATTGGGAGTGGTGAGTGGCTCGGAACAAAACTACAATTTCATTGGGCTCCAAGCCATCAGCCAGCAAGCCCTGAATACGATCCGCTATAAAACCAGCTTCTTCGCGGTTGGTTTTGAGGGCGATCAATTCTGGCTTAATATATTTGGGAATTACGGCCTGCAAATTCTTAGCAAACTGCTTGGTGTTGCTGGCAATCACAGCATTGGCTAGCTCTACAATTTCTGGCGTGGAGCGATAATTTATTTCTAATTTATGCACCTGACAATTGGGAAAGACCTGAGGAAAATCAAAAATATTTTGAATATTAGCCGCCCGAAAAGAATAGATGCTCTGGGCGTCATCGCCCACTACCAAAATATTTTTGTGCTTTTTGGCCAAATTAAAAATAATCTTGGCTTGTAGGGTATTGGTGTCCTGATATTCGTCCACCAAAACATGCTCCCATTTTTTGGCTAACAGTTCGCCGACACTTGCTTCCTCAGTCAAACGATACCAATACAACAATAAATCATCGAAATCCAATAACTTGGCCAACTTCTTGCGCTTGTCAAACTCTATTTTTATTTTTTCAAAATATTCAAGTAGCGGCTGCCAGTCGGAATATTTTCTAGCCAAGCTTTCTTCAATACTAATCTGTGAATTGGTAGCAAAACTAAAAATCTCATTGACCACACTGGGTGATGGCAAGCGCTTCAAATCCAGCTGGCTAAAAAAATCTTTTATAATACCCTTAAGTAGGGCTTTTTTATCATCCTCATCGATAATGGCAAAATCTTTGGGCACACCGACCGCCTCACCATACATTCTCAAAAGCCGGTTGGCCACCGAATGAAAAGTGCCAGCCCAAGGTGTCAGTTTCTTGTCTTGGGGCCAATGCAAAAGCGACTTGACTCGCGCAATCATTTCATTGGCGGCCTTGTTGGTAAAAGTCAAAAGCAAAATCTTGTCTGGTGCTACTTGTTTGGACAAAAGCCAAGCCACGCGATAAACCAAAGTCCTGGTCTTACCAGAGCCAGCTCCAGCCAAAACCAAATGCGGGCCCGGCTCGGCACTGACCACGGCATATTGCCCCTCATTGAGTTCTTTTTTAAAATCGATATTTACCATAAACCCGGTTAGAAATTTACGCAAAATTTATAAAACACACACGAAAAAATAATTGCCACCCCGTTTTACGATAATTTCTAACGGGGTAAAGTAGAAGTATTATAACCAATCGTTGATTTTTATACAAATATGTGGTTTAATGCCCCATATAAATAAATCTTATGTCATTTTCTTTAGGAATTGTCGGCCTACCAAATGTCGGTAAATCAACCATTTTCAAGGCCTTGACCAAAAACAAAGTAGATATTGCCAACTACCCTTTCTGCACCATTGACCCCAATGTCGGTGTAGTGGCCGTACCAGATAATCGTCTAGACCAGCTAGCCAAAATTTCTAATTCTGAAAAAATTGTGCCAACAACTATTGAGTTTGTGGATATTGCCGGCCTAGTCAAGGGTGCCAGCGAGGGCCAGGGCTTGGGTAATAAATTTTTAGCCAATATCCGAGAAGTAGATGCCATTGTCCAAGTCATTAGAAATTTTAATGATAATAACGTAATCCATGTCCATGGCCAGATAGACCCAGAATACGACAAACAAATAATTAATTTAGAATTGATCTTGGCTGATTTGGATACCCTTACCAAATACTTGGATAAGGTGATTAGCAAAATGAAGGGTGTTTATGAAAAATCCCTTAATCAAGAAAAAGCAGTTTTGGAAAAAGCCCGCGCCATGTTGGAAGCCAACCAACTATTGAATCAAACTACTTGGTCTTTGGAAGAAAAAAAAGTTTTAAAAAATTTAAACTTGCTCACTTCCAAGCCAATTATTTATTTATACAATATTGACGAAAATGATTTGGGCAAAGATTTGAACTTGCCCAATAATGCCATTGCCGTCTGCGCTAAAATCGAAGCTGAGCTAGCTGACCTAAAGCCCGAAGAAGCCAGTGAATATATAAAAGAATTGGGCATCAAAAAAAGCGGTTTGGATGCTTTGATCCAAGCCAGCTATGAACTGCTAGGCCTAATCACCTTCATCACTACCGGCCCCATGGAAAGTAAAGCTTGGACTGTGACCGCTGGCGCCAAAGCGCCCCAAGCCGCTGGTGTCATCCACACTGATTTTGAAAAGGGCTTTATCCGCGCTGAAGTAGTCAACTGGCAAGATATCATCAAGTGCGGTGGTTGGAATCAGGCCAAAGAAAAGGGCTTGATCCGCATGGAAGGCAAGGAGTATGAAATAAAAGACGGAGATACCGTGCATTTTCATTTTAACTAGGTGTGGTAAAATATAACCATGCCAAATCCAGAGGGACTGATAATAATCCCCACCTACAACGAGCGCGACAATATAGCCAAATTAATTGAGCAAATTTTATGTCTACCAATTTTGGTAGATATTTTGATTGTTGATGATAACTCGCCCGATGGTACTGGTAATATTGTCGAAGAATTACAAAAACAAAATACTCGACTATACCTACTGAAAAGGTCGGGCAAACTGGGCCTAGGCACCGCCTATATTGAGGGTTTCAAGATTGCTCTCCAACAAAATTATCAATTTATTGTTACCATGGACGCTGATTTTTCTCATGATCCAAAATACTTGCCAGAATTGATAGCCGGCCTGGCTGATCATGACTTAATCATTGGCTCGCGATATATAAAAAATGGCAATGTCAAAAACTGGCCTTTTAAAAGACGCTTTTTAAGTCGGATGGGTAATTTTTATGCCAAAACTATTTTGAATACCCCGGTCAATGACAATACTGCTGGTTTTATGGCTATAAAAATCAGTGCTTTACAAAAAATAAACCTGAATCAAATCAGTGGCAGGGGTTATGCTTTTTTGATGGAACTAAAATATACATTGTTTAAAAATAATACCAAAATAAAAGAATTACCAATTATTTTTATGGAAAGAATTTTGGGTAAATCCAAAATCTCTTCCAACATCATAAAAGAGGGACTACTAATGCCTTGGTTGCTAAAAATACAATATGGAAAAAATAAAAAGAGAACTTAGGGAGCTATACTCACCATACCTAATAATCATAAAATATGCCTCTTGGGAATTCATGCTTTTTTTTCTTTTATTGAATATTTTCTTAGACAATACTTTGTTATATTTATGGAATTTTTTACTAATTAAAAACCTTGTTAATCTTAACGAACAAAACCTAAAACCTGTAATAATTATTTTTTTGATAACATTAATTTTTTCTTTACTTGCCTACTTGTATTATTGGGCAATCAAAAAAAATAACAAAAAAACTAAAATAGTCATTATAATATGCATTTTGATAATACAATTTTTAATATTAGCCGCCAGAATTAATATTAGATTTCAAGGATCTGGCACCGAAATATACCCCCATGATGGAATAACACAAACTGAGGTGGCAATTGATTTTTTGTTACAAGGAAAAAATCCATATCAAGAAAATTACTATGGTACGGCTCTCGACAACGAACGCGATCACTTCCTCAAAATGACGGCTGGAAAAAAAAGGTGGACAATGATTAACCCAGCTTTAGAAAGCTATGCTTACATGCCACTTCATTTTATTTTACCGCTACCATTCAAATGTGTCTTTACTAAAATGTTTGATTTTTATGATGGTCGAATATTGAATTTCATATTTTATTTATTATCTTGTTTATTAATTTACAGATTAACAGATACAAATAAAAAAAAGAATTGCCTGCTGGTATTTTTTACTTTAAACCCACTTATGCATGAAGATTTAATTTTTGGCTATAGCGATATTATGCCAATCTACTTTTTACTGTTGTCTTATTATTTTCTAAAAAAAGAACGCTATTCAATTTCTATCATTGCACTCACTTTAGCTGGCTTAATCAAGCAAAATATTCTTTTTTTCTGGCCATTTTTTCTAACATTTATTTTATTTAAAAAATATTTACCAATTACCAAACAATCTTTATTAAAATTTATTAAATACCCCTTGATAATGCTGCTCCCTATCTGTGTTGTGCTATTACCTTTTATTCTGTGGAATCCCGTAGCTTTCTACCATGACACAGTTTACTATTTAGGACATCTTTATCCGGCGCGTGGCATTGCATTGGCCGGATTATTAGTAAGATCTGATATAATTAAACATCCTTTGGATAGCTATAATTTTGAAATATGGCAAATTATATTTATTACCATCTCTTTGCCCCTACTATTATATAGACAATATAAAAATAATACCCCAAAAAATGCCTATTTACACGGCACATTATTAATGGGCGGGGTCTGGTTTTTTTCTAGAAATTTTACCGAAGGACATTTGGACGTCGTTATCACTAATTTATTAATAACTTTATTTTTGAAATAACCTTATCAAAAAATTTTTTGAATAACACTATTTATGCTATAATAACCCTGTTTGTAGTTCATTCTCAATTTTTGAGCGGCCATGAGGCATAACTAAAACATCCCAAAGGCCAAATAGCCCGGGATTAAATAAAAAAATAATAGTTGTCCTTGACAGCTAAGCTCAAAAAAACTGACAATTGAATATCATAGCATGGAAGATCTTTAAGCACTACCGCCAACCAGGCGGTAGTGTGGTTTTTTAGAAACGGTTTTTGCTAATCAACATGGCATCGCCAAAAGAGAAAAAGTGATACTTTTTCTTTATAGCTAACTTATAGCAATTCATAATATTTTGCCGACCGGCTAGAGCCGAGACCATAAACAAAAGTGAGCTCTTGGGCAAATGAAAATTAGTAATCAGTTCATCAACAAAACGATATTTGTAGCCCGGATAAATATAAATATCCACCCATTTACTGCCACTCTGCAATTGACCGCAAGCATCCGTCATGGCCTCCAAACTACGCGCTGAAGTAGTGCCAACAGCAATAATATTTTTACCCTGCTTTTTTAAAGCGTTCAAATTCTTGGCGGTCTGTGAATCTATTTCTACCCACTCCTGATGAATATGGTGCTTGGTGATATCCGTAGTAGTCACTGGCGCAAAAGTACCCAAACCCACGTGCAAAGTTACTTTAAAAATTTTAACGCCTTTTTTTTCCAATTTTTTCAGGAGTCGAGGCGTGAAATGCAGTCCGGCGGTCGGCGCAGCTACTGAGCCCCTATTTTTGGCATAAGTGGTCTGATAGCGCTGGCGGACAAAGCTATTATCATGCGCCTTGATATATGGTGGCAGTGGCGTCTGTCCGTATTGCTCTATTTTTTTGTCCAAAGTCCGCCCCGCAACGTTGAATTTGATCTGCCAAATATTATCTTTTTCTTGTTTTACAAATTCACCGGAAAAATTCCGCGCAAAATCAATTTTATCACCAACACAGAAGCGCCGACCGCCGACCATTACTTGGTAAGTATCGGGCGCTAATACTTGCAATAAAAATATTTCCAAAAATCCACCGGTCTTTTTCTTGGCTTTTAGCCGGGCTGGGAAAACTTTGGTTTCATTAAGGACCAAAACGTCATTATCGCTCAAAATGTCCGCCAAATCATAAAAATGCTTATGCTGTATTTTTTTGCTAACTCGATCAAAAACAAACAAGCGCGAATGGTCTCTAGGACTGGTCGGCTTTTGAGCTATTAGATTTTTTGGTAAATTATAATCAAATAATTTGATGTTCATAAATTCGTCGTAAAAACTAGCCTCAAAAAAATCTTAGAATTTGGTGGCGGATAGCCGTGATAATTTTTCCGCTGTCTGACCCTGAGCGAGCGTAGCGAGTCGAATGGGGAGTTCGGAAAAATCACGGCTAGGAGCAACAAATTCTTTAGATTTTTTTGTAGCTAGGCGCTTTTTTGAGCCACTTTTTTGGCGCCAAAAAAGTGGCAAAGAATAAATACATCCACAATAATCCTGCCTATAAAAATTTTCTTGTTTTGACAGCTGGCTAGCTATCTTGAAGCCATCATTTTTCTTCCAATCAGTTGCAATATACGGCAAGCCCACAATGTCCGCAATCCTCTGGCCCACTCGATTGATTTGCTTAGGATCTTTGTGTGGGCTGATAGATAGAACTGTTGTCCAGATATCAAAACCATTTTCCTTGGCATATCTAGCTGACTGGGCTAAGCGGATATCAAAACAAATTTCACAGCGCTGGCCTCTTTCTGGCTCGTTTTCCAAACCCTTAGTCCTCTCTAGCCAACGAGCACTATCGTATGGCCCTTCTACAAAGTCCAACTGTAATTTATCAGCGTATTTTTTCAGCTCATCACGACGCTTATTATACTCTACCTTGGGGTGAATATTGGGGTCGTAAAAATAAATTGTCACCTGATAGTCAGTGGACAATTTTTGTAAAACATATATAGAGCATGGTGCGCAACAGGCGTGGAGTAATAATTTGGGTTTCATTTTTTGAGATATCCCTCTATTAATTTAATATCAGCAAAATCCTTTTCCCTACCCAAAACTTTTTTAAATTTTATCAATTCCTCTAGTTTTATAAAAGGGAAACCCTGTATGATATCTGCCTCGGCTATCAATGAATTGGTATCGCCAAGATAATCCCCCAACAATAGGTTGGGCAATATGTCCACATCCTTTATGCTCAATAAAATCCGGCTAGTAGCAACGCATTCCTCGCAAGTGCAGGCTTTAAACCCCCGCTGACGCAGTTGCTGGTAAAGCTTGGGTGTGACCAAGATATCCAAATCTTCTGATTCTCTGATGCCATGCGCAGTCACTGCCCCACCAACTACAACATACTCTCCCAGGGGGAGATCTAGTTCTTTTAGTTTTTTGAAAATGTC
>CAZILH010000009.1:0-35814 GCA_964540095.1 uncultured Gammaproteobacteria bacterium
AAAGCAATAATCAAAGCGTAAATAGCAATGGCTTCAGCAAAAGCTGACACCAAAAGCATTGGTACCAAAATCTTGCCAGCGGCCTCTGGATTGCGTCCGATTGATTCCATGGCTTTGGCGCCAATTTTACCGATAGCTAGAGCCGGGGAAAAACCTCCGACAGCGATAGCAATAGCTTTAGCGATTAATGTTAATTCCATATTTTTCCTTTCTTTATTTCGGTCGACTATTATTTGGTTGTTTAAAGTCGCCTACTTTAATTAATTATCTTGTCATTCTGAATTTATTTCAGAATCTCATTGATTGAGATCCTGAATCAAGTTCAGGATGACCACTCTAATGTTCTGAAGAGTGATCAGCCGAGGCAATGGTAAAATACACTACCGTCAAAACCGCAAAAATCAAGGCCTGAATCACGCCAACCAATATCTCCAAAAACATAAACGGCAAAGGCACGCCCCAAGCCACCATGGCTGTGATCGAGGCCAACAAAACTTCTCCCGCAAAAACATTGCCAAAAAGACGAAAAGATAGTGAGGCCACTTTAGCTATCTCACTAATAATTTCTATCAGTCCCACAAAAAAATTAATCGGATTGACCAAAACAATGGTTGGCTCGTGTTTAATTTTTTTGGGAATTTCTAGCAAGGCCTTAATATTAATAAATTTATTAAAATAATTCCAACCCCCAACAGTTATGACACCAAAAATATTAGCGGCGATGACCGCAAAAAGCCCCAGTGCCAAAGTAGTGTTCAAATCAGCTGTACCTCCGCGCAGAAGTGGTAAGTCGTTATAAGTAATTGACCCTACTCCAGGCAACATTCCTAGCCAATTGTTTATCAACACAAATAAAAAAATGGCAAAGACAATCGGAAAAACTTTTTTACTTTTGGCTCGATCATTGGTCACCATATCAATCATACCAAAAGCGCCTTCAATTATGGTCTCCATAAAGCTCTGAAATTTTCCCGGCACTTTGGAATTCTTGGCTCTAATTACTAAAGACAAAATAATAATCAAAATAACTGCCAGCCATGATGTCAATAATGAATTGGTAATGGGAAATTGTTTGACATAAAAAAGCGGCTCAGCAAAAAGAGTGTGCTCGTGCTCGGTCTCATGACTCTGCTCAAGCTCTTGATGATTTACCAAACCGTTTTCAGCTTCCGCTGAAATATCAGTATTTTCTATTTTATTCTCTATTTGATTGCTTGCTTGATTCATTATCTTTTTTTTGCTCTTTTCCTTGATCCAACATAGCCATGTATTTGATGCCTATCTTAGCCAAACCAAGGCAAGATATGATAAAAGCCAAGGCCGTCAGGCTAAAAAAATATAAACTGCCACTATTCTGCTTATTATCTAAATAACGACCTAAATAAAGGGCACCAATCACTGGTATGGCAATCCAACCAGTGCTTTCCGCAAAAACCCTCAAACTGAATGACAGCCAATAATTCTTATCTTTGTCAGACCAGGGCTTATTTTTATTTTCCATCGCTTTCCAGAAAATATTAAAAAGTGCGGCTATATTTTAGCTAATTTTATAAACAAAGTCAATATCAAAAAAATCGACCCTGCACCGTACGATGCGGGATTGTTATTTCAAATATTGCCCATTTCTTTCATTTTACCTATAATACCTACATGTTAACCCACAAAGAATTGACTTGGCTCAAATCTCTACAAAGCAAGAAAGACCGTGATCAAGAGCGGTGTTTTTTGGTGGACAACCCCAAAGTAATTAGCGAGCACAAAAATTCCAAATATTTTAAAAAACTATACGTCACAGAGGAAGCCAGCTTAAAATACCAAAAATATTGGGCCAATACTGATTATGCTATCATTAGCAACCTTGAATTAAAAAAAATTTCGCCCAGCACCACGCCTCAAGGAGCGATCGCTGTTTTTGATTTTTTTCCCGAAATAAAATTCAGCCACACAGCTTCTGTTGTTTTACTGCTTGATGGCCTTCAAGATCCAGGTAATATCGGCACTATTTTGCGTACAGCTGATTGGTTTGGTGTTAAAAATATTTTTTTAAACTCTGCTTGCGCTGATGTCTATAATCCCAAAACAATTGCTAGTAGTATGGGTTCAATTTTTAATGTTAAATTTTACCAAAACCAAAACCTGTCTGAAGTAGTTGAGGATTTGAAAAAAAATGATTATAAAATAATAGCCAGCGATAGTCATGGCCAAAATAATACTTTGCCAACAGGAAAATTAGCTGTTATTATCGGCAGTGAAGCGCATGGCATATCAGCCGAGTTGATGGCGCTAGCTGACCAACACTACCAAATACCAAAAATTGGCCAAGCCGAGTCACTCAATGCGGCTGTGGCAACTGGAATTATACTTTATCAATTGAGTGGGAAATAAAAAAATAGCCATTTTGACTATTCTTAAACCTGACCTTCGAGGTCGCCACGACCTCGAAGGTCTTTTATATTTTACTCCAATCTCGGTCGATCAATTTCTTCTATTGCTATCTCCCCTCCCTGGCCACTAACTTTCAAGATATCTTTATCTAGCTTCTTAAATTCTTTGCTAGAAAAATTATAAGTATTTACGGTCGTAGTTAACTGGCTACCCAGCTTATTATGATACTCAGCGTAGGCAGACATGTGTTTTTGTAATTTTTCGACATTAC
Source organism: uncultured Gammaproteobacteria bacterium (assembly GCA_964540095.1). Lineage (GTDB taxonomy): Bacteria > Patescibacteriota > Patescibacteriia > UBA1558 > GWA2-36-10 > CALMZN01. Next base: position 2,657 of record CAZILH010000009.1, read on the forward strand.
TCCTGATTTCTTTAGCTGACTCCTCTATTTGTAGGGCTTTCAAACCCTGCAGCACTGTCTGCAAATAAGCCGCAAAAGTAGTAGGTGAAACAATAATTACTTTTTTTTCATTAAAAGCATAATCAATCAAATTACGCGTATTGACTTTGACCGCTCCCACTTCATTGATAAGCAAATCATAATAAATACCTTCAGCCGGAATATACATAAAAGCAAAATCCAAGGTTTTTTCTTGGGGCCTGATGTATTTGGCGGTCTCATCAATGCGCTTTTTTAAGTCATTTTTAAATTCTTTTTCTAAAATCTCTTTTTTGGCCTTGTCGGTCTCATTGATAATGCGACGATAATTTTCCAAAGAAAATTTGGCATCAACTGGCAAAATCTTGTCTTTGATCTTCACCACCGCGTCCACGGCTTCGTTGTTTTTGAAGCGATACTGCATCTGGTAGCTCTGGGGTGGCAAAATATTGCTCAAAATCAATTCCAAGCTGGCCTCACCTAGTGATCCCCTGTTTTTGGAATTAGTCAAAACTTTTTCCAAGTTCTGCAATTGATCAGTAAAACCCACTACCTGCTTGTTGGTCTCTTCCAGCTTCAAAAGCTTTTCTGTCATGTCTTTGGAGATTCTGGAGGTCTCCATAAACTGATCCTGTAACATTTTGGCTGACTGGTGAGTGGTGGAATCAATCTTCTCGCCCAGTTGTTTGGTCAAATCAGAAATCTGCGATTGCAAAAGCAGTAATGATTTATCATCGCTAGGTTTTTTGTTTTGCAATATCAAATAAATAATAATCGCGATACCGATTATCAAAATTACTAATACTATCAATGAAAATGTTTCCATTTATTTTAAATTAAATAATTTTTTAGCATTGTCGCCTGTTATTTCAATAATATCTTCTACTGCTTTTTCTTTTATTTGGGCAATTTTTTCCGCCACATATTTGACATAAATCGGCTCATTTCTTTTGCCGCGGTATGGCTCTGGCGCCAAATATGGCGCGTCAGTTTCAATCAAAATATGCTCTAATGACACTTCCCTTATAATCTCCTCCAAAACGCCAGTTTTGTCAAAAGTGACTATACCGGTAATACCAATATAAAACCCCAAATCAACCAACTGCTTGGCTTCACTCAAATTGCCACCAAAACAGTGCACCACTCCCCGAGTATAGCCATAGGTCTTTAATAAATTATAAATATCTTGATAAGCATCTGGTTCATTTTTACCATTTCGGCCATGCACTATCACGGCTAAATTATTTTTCTTGGCCAATTCCAAATGCTGTAAAAAAACTTTTTTTTGTTTGTCTTTTATTTCCTCAACCGACTTGGCGCCTTTGGCAAAACTTATATCCAGATGAAAATAATCAAAACCAGTTTCACCCATGGCTACTACTTTCCCTCTATTATCATCAATCAATTTTTGATAATCAGCTATTTCAAACTCTTCATCAAAAACATGAATAGGGTGTAAGCCCAAAGAAGCATAAAAATTTTGACCATCGGCAATATCTACGGCTTTCTGACTCGTGGCCTTGGCCGCGCCAACATTGACGACAAGCAGGCCCGCATTTTTACAGCGGGCAATGACTTGGCTTCGGTCTTCGTTGAAGGCCTGAAAATTCAAATGAGCGTGCGAATCAACCAACATTACATCAAAGAATTAATACTCTTGATGGCTTCAGGAATAAAGGGCTCAATAACAACGGAAATACTATTGACCCAAGCCGAAATAAAAGAATTTTGAAAGGACTGAGTAATAGATGCACTTATTGGAAATCTAGCCAAAAGATACACCAAAGCACTGATAGCCAAAACACCACCCAGCAAGCCAACGACCGCGCCAAGCATTTTGTTGATTAAATCAATAAACGGTATAAAGTGAAAAATCAAATTTATTATCTTGACTACCAAACCAATAATAATATTAATAGCCACAAAAATTACTACAAAGGCCAAAATGTTGGCTAAGGCCTGATTATCAATATTGATGGCTTGCATTATCCAAGCGCCAACTTGGTTCATATAATGAGAGCCAAACCAAATGCCCAAGATAACACCGATAAATCCGCCAATGGCGCCGACCAAGCCAGAGCGAAAGCCCTGCCACACAAAGACAAACAAAATGATCACTAAAATTACATCAAATAAACTCATAGTTTTTTATTTCAATTTTTTAATAATTATTAATCACTAACAATATTAATCTTGGCTACTATGCCATACAGCTTGTTCAGCTTGAGAGTTAGACTTTTTAACTCGCGGGTTGTGCCTTTGGCTACCACCACAATCAAACCAGTGCAGTGCGCAATGCAAGCTGGCTGTACATTGACTCCCAGGCGAGCCATGATCATGTGCCCCGCATCAGTCAAAAGCTGATTGACATCCTTGGCGTGCATTTGCCTATCCTTGATTAAAATCGTGATAGTGCTTAATTGTTTTTTTTCTGCCATATTATTTATTTAAACTATTATATATTACAAATGCTTTTTTAATAATCTTATCTAAACCTGACACAACATATTTATAATTATCTATTTCTCCTTCAGTGACCCAAGCCATACTAACGTGCTCAGTTAAATCACAAATATTGACAACTTGATCAGATTCTATCAAAGTCACAATCAAACAAACTGGATCAGGAAATTTCTCACCACTAGAATTTTCATAAAAAATTAAATAATCTACTAGCCCCAATTTTTCAAATTTATCCAAATTTAATTCTTCTTTTAATTCACGTCTAAAAGCTGGCTCGGATGCCTCACCCTTGTCAATTCTTCCTCCAATCAAACCCCAATATCCAGGTCGCTTATTAGATTCCAAAATCAAACATTTACCATCTTTTATCCAAGTAGCTGATTGTGACACCCAAAATTTTTGAAATTCTTTTTTCATAGCTTATCTACAACTACCACAAACTCCCCTTTTATTTTTGTTTTGTCTTTATTAAAAACATCCAAAATCTCAACTGCGGTGCCACGATAAATTGTCTCAAATTGTTTGCTTAATTCTCGGCCGACAATCAACTGTTTGGGACTGTCCGCCAACTGCTCCAGTGCTTTGACAATACGATGTACTGATTCAAAAAATATCACGGGCACAATTTCTTTTTTTATCATTTCAATCAAGGTCTGGCGTCCTTTTTTGTGCGGTAAAAATCCCAAAAAAATAAAACGATCGAGTTGTATGCCAGCTACGCTGATAATAGCTGACAAGGCCGATGGCCCAGGAACAGGTATGATTTTTACTTCTGGCAATTCGGCTAATACTTTTTTGATCAGCTGTCCACCAGGATCTGATATGCCCGGTGTGCCAGCATCACTGACATAAGCTACGTCATTGCCTGAAAGCAATTCTTTTTTTATCCTCTGCCAATCAGTGTTTGCACTGTGTTGTTGCCAGACCAATAATTTTTTTTCAATCTGGTATTTGTTTAACAACCTAATAGTCACCCGCTTGTCTTCGGCAACGATCACGGCTACTGTACGCAAAATATCCAAAGCACGCAGAGTGATATCCTCCAAATTCCCAATGGGTGTAGCAACAATATATAAATTACTCATTGAACTTATTTTCTTTTAGCCATGGCATACTCAAAATAAACCGAAATAGCTGTGGCAATCGGTACGGCTAGTAGAGCGCCAATAATTCCGGCCAAACGACCACCAGTCAAAATTGCCAAGATCACTACTATTGGGTTAAGCCCAGTGCTTTTGCCCATGACCTTGGGCACAATCACATGATTTTCTAACTGCTGAATAGCTAAATATAAAATACCAGTATATAGGGCTTTGTTGAAACTATCACCCCAAGCAAAAAATATAGCAATAATGGCTGATATCCATGGTCCTAAAATTGGCACAATCTCCAGCAAACCAGCCAAGACCGCTAGCAACAAAGCGTATTTGACGTGTAGCAACACCAAGCCAATATAAACCGCCAAGAAAATAATGACCGACAAAATCATCTGCCCTCTAAACCACATACCCAAGCGTTTTTGCATGCCTTCTACCAAATAATTTACCTGCTCCTTTTTCTCCACTGGAAATAAATGGCGAATAAATTTTTTGAAACCATTTTCTTCTATAGTCAAATAAAAAGTAATCACCAAGACCATGAAAAAACTAAAAATACCACCAAAAACTGAAGTTACGACATTGAAAATGCCAGAACCTATTTGCGATAAGCTTTGAGCCAGTTGTGACAAAGAAATACCGCTAGCATTTTGCGCGCTACCAGGATTGACACCTTCTAGACGATGCAAACTAGCTAACATTGTGTTTATTTTGGCGTAAATTTGCGGAAAAGATCGAGAGATGTCCATGATCTGATCAGCTATAGGACCAGACAGCAAAATAACCACTAGTGTGATTACTGACAAAAAAATTAAAAAAATTACCGCAATACTCAAACCGCGCGGGATCTTTATCTTATGCAGTCCGTCAACCCAAGGATCAAAAGCCGAGGCCAATACTACTGCTACTACAAATAGGGCCAAGACGTCCCTAATCATAATCACCACAGCCACTAGCGCCAAAATTAAAATAATGCGCCAGATTGTGCCATTGGAAATCGTCATGTTTTGTTTTGTCATACTTTTATTTTTACCCTGTTAAATAAATTAATTTTTATTTAATATTTTCAAAAATTTATTAGCCGATTCAAAAGGACCAATAATCGCTAAATTACTTTTTTGCCAATCTATAACTTCTTTGGCCAAAATATTTATCTGGCTGACAGTAATTTTTTCCAATTCAGCCAAAGTCATTTGCCTGTCTTTGATTTTTTTATCCAACAATTCTTGAGCTGCCAAAAAATTGAGATAGCTAGTCGGGCTCTCCAGTCGCAAAATCAATCGGCCACGAATATTATCTTTGGCTTTTTGCAATTCATCCTGACTGACACCATCCCTCTTGATGCGATCCAGCTCTTCCTTGATAGCCGACAAGGCCTCATATATCTTGTCTTTGTTCAATCCGGAGTGCACGGCAAAAGAGCTAGCGTCTTCATAACCGTTTACTTCGGCCTTGATAAAATAACACAAACCCATGCGCTCTCTAATCTGCAAAAATAACCTAGAGCTCATCGTGCCACCCAAAATATTTCCCAAAATCTGCAAAGCCATAAATCGCTTGTCAGTACTGGGCATAGTCCGGAAACCAACAATCAACTGCACTTGCTCTAGATTACGATTGATCAGCTTAATACGCGGTTGATTTTGTACAAAGCGAGCTACTTTTTTTATTTTGTTGCGCGCCTGTCGCTTGACTACTGGAAAATACTTTTTCAGCAGGGTTTGCATCTTAGCTTCTGAAAAATTGCCAGCCACGCCAATCACGGCATTACCATTGTAATAATTTTTTTTATAATATTGATACAAGCTTTGGCGACCAATGTTTTTGATTACTTCGCGCGGACCGGCAATTGGTTTGCCTAAGGTAGACCCTTGGAAAAGTAATTCTTCAAATATTTCCTCCACATAAAAAGAAGGATTATCTTCGTACATGTTTATTTCTTCAACTATCACTCCGCGCTCTCGATCCATTTCTTGAGCATCAAATTTGGAGTTGTAAAGCATGTCGGAGAGCATATCCATAGCCAATGGCAAATGACTAGCATCAGCCGTGATGTAGTAGCCGGTATGTTCTTTGCTAGTAAAAGCATTGTACTCCGCGCCAATGCCATCCAGCTCTTTGGAGATATCTATGGTGTTGGGTCTTTTTTGTGTGCCCTTAAACATCAAATGCTCCACAAAATGTGAAACACCATTATTCTGCAAATTCTCTTGGCGACTGCCAACTTTATATATTACTTCAAAAGTAATGGCTTGGGTTTCTTTTTTGGGTACCAAAAGCAAAACACTACCATCTGGTCTGACTATACGTTTAAACATATTTAAATATAAAAAAACTAATTATTAAATTTTTCATTAAAATAATTATTTAATTCTGACACGGCTACGCGATCTTGTTGCATAGTATCGCGATCGCGGACTGTCACTTTTTTGTCTTCCAAACTTTCAAAATCAATCGTCACGCAATACGGTGTGCCAATCTCATCCTGACGGCGATAACGCTTGCCAATGCTGGCTGTCTCGTCATATATACACACCCAATTTTTTTTGAGATCCATCAAAATATTACGCGACAATTCTGCTAAATTTTCTTTTTTAGACAATGGTAAGACCGCTATTTTTATCGGCGCCAGATTATAGGGCAACTTCAAAACCACTTCACTTTCTTTGTTTGACTCAGTGGTAGTGCTACGGCCACCTTTGATTTCAGTATAGGCGGCGCATAAAACTGCCAAAACTGTGCGATCCACACCCAAAGATGGCTCAATAACATGAGGCATAAATTTTTCTTTGCTAATGGGATCGGTGTAAGACAAATCCTGCCCAGAAAATTTTTGGTGTTGAGTCAGATCATAATCAGTCCTGTAGGCCAGACCATACAATTCTTTTTGACCAAAAGGAAATTTATATTCAAAATCAATAGTTCGTTTGGAATAAAAAGCCCTATCTTTGGCACCAATTTCATGCTCCACTAGATCATCCGGTGACAAGCCCAAAGACAAACACCAACTTTTCATTACTTTTTGCCATTCCGAAAAATGTTGCTCCCAAACACTTGGATTTATAAAATATTCTATTTCTAATTGCTCAAATTCACGCGTCCTAAAAATAAAATTTTCAGTAGTGATTTCATTGCGGAAAGATTTACCAATCTGGGCGATGCCAAAAGGCAATTTCAAGCGCATGGTTTCCAAAACATTTTTGAAATTAACAAAAATACCGCCAGCTGTTTCTGGTCGCAAATAAGCCGTGCTGGCACTATCCTCAAGTGGGCCCAAGAAGGTCTTGAGCATGAGATTGAATTGTCGAGCAGAAGTCAGCTCTCCACCACAATCCGGACACTTCAAGCCCTTTCGATCACGGGGCCTGGCCTTATCATATTCTGGTTGCAAACTATTATCTTCCAATAAATGATCCTCACGAAAACGCCTGTGGCATGATTTACAGTCAACTAGTGGATCAGAAAAATTTTCCACATGACCAGAGGCCTCCCAAGCTTTGGGATTCATAATAATAGCCGAATCAAGCCCGACCATATCAGCTCTACTGGTGACAAACATTTTCCACCAAGCTTGTTTTATGTTGTTTTTTAGCTCCACACCCAATGGACCGTAATCATAGGCCGCGCTTAAGCCACCATATATTTCTGAAGATGGATAAATAAAACCCCGCTGTTTTGCTAGGTTGACTATCTTTTCAAAACTATTGTCTTGAGCCATAAATACTGTTTTTAGTAATAAACAATAAACAAATTATAACTAATTAGAGCAAAAAAAACAAGAATTGACTAAAAACAAAAAAAGTGGGCTAACACTCTAGCCCACCCTTCAAAAAATAATTAATAACCTTCGGCCTTGCGGACTGTAATCTTGTCACCAGCATCATAGACGATGACATCGCGGCGACCAATTTTACCAGACAATAAAAAGTTAGCCAAAGCATTATCCACTCTTTCTTGGATTATTCTTCTTAGTGGTCTAGCACCAAACACTGGATCAAAGCCAGCCACAGCTAACTCTCTTTGAGCGGCCTCAGTACACTCAAAATAAATTCCTTTGGCTTCCAAATTCTTTTTAACACCTTTTAGCAACAAGCCAGCGATCTGAAAAATCTCATCTTGATTCAATGGCTTGAAAACAATAACATTATCAAAACGATTGATAAATTCTGGACTAAATATTGGACGAATTTCATTTTTTATCAAATCGTCTTTAAAAGAATCAATGCTTCTACCTTTAATAATCTGATCCTGAATGTAAGATGTGCCGGCATTGGAAGTGGCTACCAAAATCAAATTGGTAAAATCAACTGTGGTACCAACCGCGTCAGTCAAGCGTCCATCGTCCATGACCTGCAAAAAAACATTCAAAACTTCTTTGTTGGCTTTTTCAATTTCATCAAGCAACAAAAGTGCAAAGGGCTTTTGTCTGACCATCTCGGTCAACAAGCCGGTAGTGCCATTTTCCGCTGAGCCAATCAAACGGGGCAAACTATTTTGCGATTGGTATTCGGACATATCCAAGCGGATCATATTCTTTTCGCTACCAAAATATTTTTCAGCCACTGTTTTGGCTAGCTCTGTTTTACCAGAACCAGTCGGACCCAAAAACAACAGATTGACAATCGGGCGTTTTTTGTCCCTCAGCTCTGCTCGGGCTCGACGCAAAGCCGCGCCCACAGCTGTCACCGCCTCATTCTGACCGATAATGCGTTCATGAATCTCCGCTTCAATATTCATCAGCTTAGTTGACTCTTGAGCTGATACTTGAGTGAGTGGTATGTTGGTCTTCTTACTGACCAAGACCGCCACATCTTCGGCTCGCACCAAGCGATCAGCTCGCCTAGTTTGACCCACCATAATACCTACCTCATCCATCATATCAATGGCTTTTTTTGGCAAATAGCTATCGGGCATATAACGACTAGACAAATCAAATATTTTTTCAATGGCTTCGTAAGTAAAATAAACTTTATTTTTGTGTTCCACATAGCCGACATGCGCTTCTAATATTTGAATGGTTTGATTTTTGTCTGGCTCATTGATGGTGATTTTTTTCAAAACCTGCCCGAGGTCGGTCTTTTCTATACGATCAACATAGCTTTTGTTGGTGCTGGTGGCAATGACTATAATCCCCGACTTCCTAATCTCGGCCGCCAAAACTTCTGACAAATCAATGCCCTCGTTACCCTGACTTGATATACCAATAATATTATGGATATTATCAATAAACAAAATAATGTTGCCCGAAATGGCCACTTCATTGATGATGGCCAACAATCTTTCTTCCAAAACTCCGCCACCAGTGGCTCCAGAAATCAATAAGGGAATAGAAACACTAACCAAGCGCTTGTCTTGAAACAACTCCGGCACTTCTTCGGCCATCATCATGTTGGCCAAGCCCTCCACAATATTGGTCTTGCCCACACCCGAGGGACCCACCAAAATGACGCTAGATTGATTGCTCTCTATGGTCTGGATAATATCGGCTGTTTCTTTATCACGGCCCACGCACAGAGTCAGGCGCCCTCGCTTGGCCTGCTCAGTCAAATCTTGAGAAAAAGCATCCAAAATTGGCGTGGCAATAGCGGTATAGGAACGATTGATACTAGTTTTTTTCAAATGCGATCGCGAACGATAAAGCTGATAATTTTCATAAATACTACGGTTGATGGTCAACCAAGCAATAACATTTTCAATCTTATTTTCATCAATATTAAAATCATAAAAAAAGTTTCTGATTGACTGTGAGGACAATACCAAACCATAAAGTAGATCCACCTCGGCTAGACGACGATCATGGCGCTTGTGCATATGTAAGTAGGCCTGAAGCAAAGTATTTTTCAACTCATCAGTAATCTCTTCATTGTTTTGAACGTTAGGACTGAGCTGTGATAAATTGTCATTGATAAGTTGCTGTAAATTTTCACTGCCCAAACCAAGACGAGCCAACACTAATTTTATATCCTTGTCGTTAAGTAAAATAAAAAGCAAGTGCCAAGCGCTGACTGGAAAAATCTTCCGTTCTTTGGCATAGAGCCAGGCCTTGTCCATCATGACTGTGGTCTCTTTGTTCAAACTATCAGCAATATTGTGCTGAACAAAAACATTTTTATCCAAAAGCAATTGCCGTTTTTTTCGTTCTAATAATACTGGTGCTGTCAGGCGGTAATAAAAATACATATCCAAAACAACCAATATCCATAGCCAAAAATTTTGCCGATCAGGTGTAAACCAAAGTTTCAACCAATTGAGTGGATCGCCTTGAACATTTTTCCACATCAGATACAGAAAAAATACCGTCAGCAAACTAGCGCCAATCAAAGCTATATTGATGATCAAATTGATGGTCTGTTTCAGCTCCCGTACAAAAATATGCAGATAATCAATGGGGTAGTCCCAGTATACCAAATCATTGTTAGTAAAATAAAAATAACGATGCCCCAAACAAGTCGGACACTGTTTACCATCCACACTGCCTTGACCCTGACAGGACTCGCAATTTTTGAAAGTTATTTCTTCAGCCATAAGGCAGGCAAATTATAAGTAATACCCCAGACCACAGCCACTGGCAATAAAATCCAAAACATTAAAATTAAAAAATAAAAAACTACCATCAAGAAAAATGTCAGCCCCTTGTAAACTAACAACACCAGACGCATGAAAAAACTAATAATGCGACCCTGCTTGTCGTATTGGGCAAACATGGGCTTGAAAAGATTTTTCAAAAGCAAAGTCAAGCCAGTAAAACGATTGGCTTCTACCAAACCATTAGCAAAATATTCTAGGGCATTGCGTAGTCCCGGACCATACCACCATATTGGAAAATACAAAACTTCCGCAATGTAATCCAAGATCAATAGCTTGCTGGCTTGTGTTAAAACATTCTTTGACATTACTTAAATTATAACATTTTTGGGCAAATAAAAAAAGCTAGAGATGGCTCTAACTTTTTTATTAAAAAATTATAGCGTTTGACAATCATCACTGCGCATAAGTATTGCAGGGCTCAACATCATAAGAACTACCTCGCCTGATAATATAATAGCCCGTCTCATTGCTAGCGCTAGTAAGTCCCGGATCAATGGGCATTGTTTGGATGACATTAATCAAAGAAGCTGAAATATCTTTTTTAACCAAGCTAGTAGCTAAGGCCGTGCAAGAGTAGGTGCCAATTACAGAGCCGCCAGCCCTAACAATGGCAAAGGGTGTGTTTTCTGTCAAATTTTTTAACTCGTCAGACATCACACCCGAATCAGTGGCCACAACTTTAATAGCTTGCTCAATGGCCTGAGCATCATTTTTCCTTTTAGCATCATTGGTCTCGCCTATTCTCTGTTGTGGCTTGCTAGCCATAAATAAACTAGCCGCCAGAATAGCCATAACCGCTATTGTAATAATTAGCTCGACAAGTGTAAAGGCTCTTTTATTTACAAACACCATATCGTTTTATTTTATGGTATTTCTATTCTGGAGGATCATATTCAATAGGAGGTTCAGAGGCGGCTGGACAAGCCTTAATGCAAGAATTACAACTAGAACTACAGCCAATCGGATTATTAGTGCAAATTACTGGATCATAAACTATGCCTTGAATATAATAATTGGTATCATAGGCACACTGAGTGCCAGCTGAATTATAATCACAAATTTCTCCAGTTTCTAAAATTCCATTTCCACAAGAAGCCGGCTGTTCTGGTGGCACATAAGTTGGCAATGACGCCTTGGCTACCACTGTTGATGTTTTGGAAGTATCATAAGTTTCACAGGCCCCGATCACCAAAGCGGTGTTGTTGTCTGACCGAGTGACATAATAGCCCGTATCGGTAGCCGTAGATTTGGTGGGATCAACTGGCAATTCCGGCAAATATTTACCTAAAAAATTTGGATCATCGACCACTAGGCAATTCTTGGTCTGAGTACCGCAGGTTAGCTGAGCCGCCGCGCTACAAAGCACTACTCTCTCGCCAACTCCCAAGGTAGCTATGGCAAAATCTGACGGTAAAGCATGATTTTCTAGTTCATAGCTCTCCACAGCTCTAGCAATAGCATCTAACTCTTGCATTCTCTGAGCATCACGGGCTTGGCCAATTCTTTTTTCAGGATCTTCATTATACATGATAGTACCAGCAATGATGGCCAAAATTGCAACCGTGATTATAATTTCAATTAAATTAAAACCCAAAAAACTTTTTCTGTGCCAAAGGCATTTTTTATTCATAGTACAATGTGGACACTTATTATTTTTTTTAAACATATGTTTTGTTTAATTAATAATATTATACCAAAAAACACATTTTTTGGCTAGAGAGTTTTTATAATATATTCTGCTTAATTGCTATTCTAATTTTCTTCATCAATTCCAAATAAAAATAAACATTATTTATAGTAGCCATTTTCAAAGCCAATGGTTCTTGGGTCTTGAATAAATGATGTAAATAGGCCTTGGAATAATTTTTTAATATCTGATCATTGATAGCAGATGTATCGGTAGCAAATTTAGCATTAGTGATATTGATAGTTTTGTAAAAACTTTTCTTAGTCACGTCGCCAGTGGTCCAAACATAGAGCTTGCCATGCCGAGCTTCGCGAGTGGGAATGACGCAGTCAAACATATCCACTCCATATTTTACAGCTTCGACAATATTTTCCGGATAACCAACTCCCATCAAATATCGGGGTTTATTTTTTGGCAAAAGTGGCGCTGTATATTTGACCATTTGATACATGGTCTTGCTTGACTCGCCTACTGCCAAGCCCCCGATAGCATAACCATCCCAGCCCGAGGCTGGTCCGCCTTGGGCGGAGAAATTCTTTTCAATGTCCAGCAATTCTTTCACGGATCGCTTACGCAAATCTTTTTGATCGCCACCTTGGACTATACCAAATAATAACTGCTTCCTGACGGTTTTATTTTTTTGTTCAAGCTTTTTTTTATACTCTAGCGCTTGTTCAGCCCAACGACTAGTCCTGACCAAAGCATTGACTATGTCCTGACGCTCAGCTGGTAAGCCCACACACTCGTCCAAAACCATCATAATATCACTACCTAAAGTAGCTTGAATATCAATTACTTTTTTGGGATTCAAAATATGCTTGGAACCGTCTAAATAGGAAGTAAAAGTAATGTCATCACCCTTGATCTGGCGCATCTTGGACAAACTAAATACTTGATAGCCACCACTATCAGTCAGTATTGGCAAATCGCAGTTCATAAACTGGTGTAAGCCACCAAATTTTTTTATAACCGAAAGGCCCGGCCGTAAATAATTGTGATAGGTGTTGGATAAAATTATTTCCGCGCCCAATTCTTTGACTTCAGACACTTCCAAACTCTTTATAGCGGCCTTGGTGGCAATGGGCATAAAAAATGGCGTCTGAATCTGACCATGAGCCGTCTGCAAAATACCCAAACGCGCTTGGGATTTTTTGGAAGTTTTTAATAAATCAAACATATTTATTATTGGACAATGCCTACCGACTGCGTAGAGTCAGCCACAACATCAGAGGTGTTCATCAACTTGGAACGCATCACTACTTCTTCCAAACCCTTGGCCGTCACCGTAATAGGATTCAACAAAGTCATGGCTTGACCCTGATCAGCCAACTTTGGTGCGATCTTGATGGTGAATGAAACTGTGGTGGGCAAAATAACATTTTTCATATCCGTTATGTCCCAAGTCAAAGTTCTAGTGGCTTCATCAAAACTCAAACTACCTTCCTGTACATCGGTTTCCGAAACAAACTCGACATCTGGTGGTAAATCGGCTTCGGCTTTGATGCTATTAAAATTGCCAGTGGCCGAAATCAAAGACCAAACCACCAAATATTCTGTTTCGGCGCCTACTTTTGGTGGTATGACCCCGCTACCCACTCGCCGTCCAGCTAGCTCCCAATAAATGCCAGCATTAAATTTTATGCTCTCACCAACAGTCAAAGTAACAGCTGGCTGAACCTGCTCCCAATTATCAAGACCTTCAATGTTTATTTTGACAACATTGTCCAACATTCTTTCCGGGATGGGTTTGGCCACTACTTTGACCTTCCAAGAAAAATTCTTGGTCAAGCCCTTTGGCCACAGAGCTAATTCCGGATTTTTTTGCTTGTCCCAAACAATGGTGTTGTTATCTCGCTGGCCATTATTGTCAGTAATTTCCAAACTATCCCAATCTAACACTTGACCATCAAGCAAGCTTGAAATCTTGACATCACTCAAATCTGATTCGCTATTGTTGGTGATTTCCAAACGATAGTCCAAACTATCGCCCCAATTTACTATTTGATTTTCTAATTTATTATTTATTTGCAATTTGACAGAAAAATTCGGATTGATGACAGCGATATTTTTTTCCGCCCGAGCCAATCTTCTGAACTTATCATTTACTTTGTTGCCGATTTCTACTACCAGCAATTGGTCGGCTTTACTATCAGCGTCAAATGATCCTTTGATGGTAATAATTTTTTCTTCTTCAGCTTTTAAGTCCAGCGTCCAATAATCGCCATCTTTTTTAGGTGTAACTTCCCTTACCGTGAAATCATCTGGATATAAAATATCTAGCAAACCAGACAAATCCTCTTTGGTTAAATTTTTGTATTTTATTTTATATTCCTGTTCGGTTCCCACCATGGTTTTCTCCACTCCTTCAATCACTAGAGATAACTTACTTTCTTTGATTTTGGTTTCTGCTTCAACTTTACTGTTAAAATCCGAATTAAAATTGGCTGGCTGATACTGCATGACAAAAGCGCTTTTTAAAATTTCATCAACATTGCCAACTAGCTGTCCTTTGATTTCTAAAACAGCTTCTTGCCCCACGGCTAAATCCGGCAAATCCCAAATAGTGGCACTGTCATCACGCGGCTTTTGACTGGATTCATCATAATAAAAACCATTGGGCCATTTGACACTCAACTCCATTTTTTGCAAAGCAATACTGTCCAGATTTTTGTACTTGACCAAATAAGTTGCTTGATCGCCAGAAATTATTTCGCTAGGATTCTCGACGCTCAATTCCAAACTATTTTTGACTTGTGGTTTTTGCTGACTACTAAAATAATAAAAACCAGCCGCCGAAGCCAAAAATAAAATAAATAAAAACAGCAAACAGCCACCACCGCGGTGCTTGGCTTTTTTCATAGTCCGATATTCTAGTGGTACTTTTTTGCTATTACGGATAGCCAGATTCTCATAACTCATTCTTTTTAGGGATGGACTCTGAATAGAATCCAAATCTTTTTTTACTTTAGGCATAGGGCAATATTTTTAAAGCTTGAGATGGCTGATCGAAAACCGCCTGATAAAAAAGTTGGGAAACTTTCAACCACTCTTTTTTTGTTTTATTACTTATATTTATTTTTATAAATTCCTCAAAATCCAAAGTGTTAATCGAGCGCAAAAAAAATAAAAGTTCCGGATTGATAGGTAGATAACTATTTTCTTTGTGTTCTAGACATATTATACCCCGTCCGGGCAGGTATTGGCTAGCTTGCCGGCCATCAATTATCTGGCGACAAAATAGACAAGTGTCCAATTCGGGTTGCCAACCAGCCAAACTCAAATATTTCCACAAAAAAACTCGCACTAATATTGATTTTTTCTCAAAACTGATGCTTACATCATCAAGCAAATCAAATATTTTTTCTACCTGCCTGTATTCCAAATGCTTGTTCTCAGTGCTTTTGTCTTTGAGTAGCAGTTCGACAATAGCGGCCGCCAATGACATTAGTTTCAGGTCTGTGCGGATGTTAGAGTAGTCCTTGATGATGGCTGCGCCAGCCAGATGATCCATGCGGCCGCGCCCAATCATAATGCGTACCTGGCAAAAAGGTAGCATGTGGCCAGCCAACTTATTACCCGGTTTGGCGGCGGAGCGCAAAATAGCGTGTATCACTCCCTCTTGTGGCGTAAATAATTCATAAAGACGATCGGCTTTTTGCCACTCCCGAGCTTGCAATACAAAAGCTTCTGTTTTGAATGACATTTATTTTATGCCTAAGGTGATTATCTCACCTTCAATTTCTAAATCAATTTTGTACTTCGGCTCTTGAGTAAATTCTTCCCAAGCGCCAGCGGAAGTGCCGGCAATGAGTTCGGCTTCATATTTTTTAACTAGCTTTTTCAGATAATCGGATTTGGTTTGATAAACTTCGGTGGGTTTGTCTTGTGGTTGTAAACCAGCAGTTTTACGTAAATTATTTATAGTGCGAATGATTTCTCTGACTACGCCTTTGTCTTTGAGATCTGGAGTCAGGTTGGTGTCTAGGGCCACTTTGAAATCCCCTACTTCAGCAATTTCCCAATTGGCTGGTGTTTCTATATTTTCTATAATTTCCACTTGCTCAACATTAAGCTCCTCAGCAATAATCAAAAAATAATCTTTATTAAGAGTTGATTTTTTTTCAACAACTACCCTGGCCAAGGGCTGTCTGACCTTGATACCAGCTTTGGAGCGCAAAGCGTGAACTGCTTCCACTATTTTTCTGACCAGCTCCATTTGCTCCAAAACTTTTTTGTCCACCAATTTATTTTCATATTTTGGCCATTTTGCCAAATGCACTGATTCTTCTTTATTTTCAAATTCTCTAAAAATTATCTCGGCTGTAAATGGTGTAAAGGGTGCAATGATTTTGGCTAACTGTTTCAAAACATAGCCCAAAGTCAAAATAGCTGCTTGCCTATCACTTTCATCATCGCCTTTAAAACGCTCTCGGCTACGACGCAAATACCAAGTGGATAAAACATCCACAAAATCAAATAATGGTCTAGTGGCTTTGACCAAATTATACTCAACCATGGCCTCAGTCACTTCTTGGAGTAGAAGTTGATACTTACTGATAATCCATTTGTCCAAATCATTATTTAATTTCTTTGGTAATTCTTCGCCACTAATTTTTTCGCCAGCAAACATCAGATAAAAATTCAAAATGTTTTGTGTCAGACCGGTAAAGCGTCGATAAACTACTTGCAGATCTTTTTCTGTAAAGGATAAATTTTCTGCCAACATCACCGGCGATGACAATAAATACAAACGCAGAGCATCGGCTCCATATTTATCCATGATTAAATTCGGATCAGGATAATTATTGAGATGCTTGCTCATTTTCTTGCCATCTTCGGCTACTACTATGCCGTTGACAATCACATTTTTGTAGGCAACTTGCTTTTTGATAGCCCCAGCAATGACATGCAGATAATAAAACCAAGCGCGAGTCTGATCAGCGCCTTCGGCAATAAATTGAGCAGGAAATTTTTTATCAAACGAGTCTTTGTTGTCAAAGGGATAATGCGCTTGGGCATAAGGCATGGAGCCAGAGTCAAACCAGGTGTCCAAAACATCAGCAATGCGCTTCATAGTGCCGCCGCACTTACAAGCAAAAGTCACTTTGTCTACCACGTGCTTATGCAAATCATTCACTTCTTGGCCACTGGCTTCTTTTAGCTCGGCAATAGAGCCAAACACTTGCTTGTCATTACATTTATCACACTGCCACATAGGAATGACCGAAGCCCAGAAGCGCTGGCGAGAAATTGACCAGTCGCGAGCGCCTTCCAGCCAATTACCAAAACGACCTTCCTTGATATGCTCTGGCACCCAGTTTATATCTTTGGCATATTTCAATAAATCATTCTTTATTTTGGTGACTGAAACAAACCAAGAGGAAGTGGCGTAATTAATCAGTGGCGTATGACAGCGCCAGCAGTGCGGATAGCTGTGTTCATATTGTTCTTTGGAAAATATCAAATCTTTTTTAGCCAAATATTTTATAATCGCTACATCAGTTGATTGCACATCACCGATTGGCTTGACATGCAAGCCGACAAAATCATTGGCCTCGACTCTGATTGTCCCGTCATAATTCACATGCTGGACAAAAGGCAAATTATTTTCATTGCCCAAACTCATATCATCTTCACCAAAAGCTGGAGCAATGTGCACAATGCCCGTGCCTTCTTCAGTAGTCACAAAATCAGCGCTATATACTTGCCAGCCATTTTTTTGGTTGGCTAGCTTTTCATCTTTGGCATAATAATCAAAAAGCGGTGTGTATTTTTTACCCACTAAATCTTTGCCTTTAAATTCTGCTACTATTTCTGGATTATTAAATTTATCTTTCAGGGCTTCAAATCTGGCTTTGGCTAAAATATATTTTTTATCATCAGCTTGAACTTTCACATAATCAATATCTTCGCCCACAGCCAAAGCCACATTGCCAATCAAAGTCCAAGGTGTAGTTGTCCAAGCCAATAGATAAGTACTAGGCTCATCTATAAGCTCAAACTTGGCAGTCAACGACAAATCTTTGACAATCTCATAACCATCAGCTACTTCCGACTGCGACAAAGTGGTCTCACAGCGCGGACAAATATGCATGGACTTGTAGCCCTCATACACCAGTCCTTGATCATACAGTGATTTGAAAACCCACCAGACACTTTCCATATATTCTGGATCCATAGTACGGTAAGGATTTTTCATATCCACAAAACGCCCCAGTCGCTTGACGGTCTTTTCCCATTCTTCTACATAGGTCAGCACTTTTGATCGGCAGGTCTCATTGAATTTATCTACTCCGAGTTTATATATCTCGGCCTTATTTTTGATGCCCAATTCTTTTTCTACAATATTCTCTATAGGCAGACCATGGCAGTCCCAGCCCCAGCGTCGCTCTACTCTGTGCCCTTGCATAGTCCAGTATCTGGGCACTACATCCTTCATTATAGAAGCCACCAAATGCCCATAGTGTGGCGTACCAGTGGCAAAAGGCGGTCCATCATAAAACAAATAATCGCCGTGAGGCGCTGCTTGCTCCACGGTTTTCTGGAAAATGCCATTATTTTCCCAAAAATCTATTATTTCCTTTTCCAAATCCTTAAAATCCGCCATTTTTATAATATTAATCAATAATATCAAATTTTAACGAAAATGCCCCTTTTTGGCAAATTTATTCTAGAAAAACAAAGAATAAATCTGTTGCCACCAACTTTGCTTCTTTTTTTTGCCATGACCAAGTTTGCAACGATAGGCCTTGTTTTGGTAAGTGGGGTTAGTAAAAATTTTGTCTAATTTTTTTCGCATATATTTATATCAAAACCCTCCTACCCGTAAGCACGGGTCGGGTAGGAAGGTCATAATACTTTTTTTATTTCCTGAATGCTTAATCTTTTTTTTCTCTGCAGATAATCTATCTTGCGCAAAATATCAGTGGCTTTTTGCTTGTCATAAAGTCGATAACCGCCCTGACTAAAAGCGCTGGGTTTCAAGATGCCTTCGCGAGTATAAAAATTGATAGTCGAGGGCAATACCGAATACAAACGAGCCAGCTCGCCTATTTTTATCAATTTTTTGTCAGTCCCCTTTTTTGACATAAGGCGATATTATTATACAGCACAAACCATAAAGTGTAAAGTGTTGCTTTATACTTTATGGTTTGACTATTAAACTTATTAATAAAAACCATCACCCGGTGGGCGGTGGTTATGGATTATGGTATATATAGAGACCCGCCGACCCTCAGTCGTCATCCCGGACTTGATCCGGGATCTACCATTGATTTGCCATTGGTATGATAATGGTAGATTCCCGCCTTCGCGGGAATGACAGTGTGGGGGTCGGCGGGATTTCCACAAAACAAAAAGAAAAGCTCAGTCCCCGTGGACTGAGCTGTGATTGAAAAGACCGTGCTACTCGGCCTTCTGAGAAGCCAGAAAATCCGAGCAATGCTTGTGATGCTCTCCCATGCAACCATTCTTGATGCGGTGCCCGCAAACGCAGGTGCTGCAACAAGGCAGGCAGTGCTTAGCCATGGACTGGCCGTCACTACCTTTGGTATGACACAGGCAAAAGCATTCGTGCGGATCGACAAGGCAGCTGTCGCTGACACCCGCCCTCAGTTTGTCGGCGATCAAGTCGCCAATTGGCTTAGGCGTACGCATAATTGACCCCCTCTCTGGATTTTGGGTTTCTTGGAAGAACCAGTGAATATTGATAGCTTATCGTCTAAAAAAACAAATGTCAATAAAAAAATGCCGACTGAAAAACCGACCCGCGAGGTCGCGTCGACACGCTGAATCGGTTCTTCCCACAAAACAAAAACCCCCGCACTATTTAAGCGGGGATTTTCTTTTAACTTTTTACTTAAAGCTGTTGATCATTTCCATAACCTTGGAATTAGCAGGCAGATCCTCAAAGCCGAAAACCTTTTGGCGATTGACCGCTAACCAACCAGCCGAATCATCTCCCCGCTTCTTAAGAACCTCTATGCTTTCGGTCGTGGTGGCGGTGTCTTCTTCTGTTGTCGGCTTGTCCACAGTTTGCGTATCAATATAATAAACGTCGCTAAGATAAATATTGTACGCATCTTCTTTAGCAATTTTGGCATAATATACTATATTATTTTCTAAATAAACTATTTTATAGCTAGTTTCTGCAACTGGCTTCTTGGTTTTTTGCTTGTCAAACATCAAAAAAGCAGACAGCAGCAAAATCAGGATAATTAGCAATAAATAAACTCCAGTAAAATTTTTCTTTTTACCAGTATTGGACTTGCGAGCCACAAAGTCTTCAAACTCCATTATTTCTGGAGTTGTTTTTAACTTGGCGCTTTCTTTTTTGATAGGACTTTTTGCGCGAGGCATAAATTTGTATTTAATTGGTAATATTATAGCAGATATTTTAAAATTTTACAAAATTAATGGGCTGTACTAATATATAATCAAGATGAAGAAAGGCGATTTTTATTTTTATTTACTTTGCCAGGCCAAAATATCGGCTCGTCTTTTTTGGCGACTACAAAGCTCTTTTGTGGACAGTAAAAAAATCATCGACAACGCTAAGCTTGACCACCCCCTAATTCCAGCCAAGCTAGCTCAAGAAATCAAACGAGTTTGCGCGGAGGAAGAATCTCTGGCTCAAAAATTTGTGCAACTAGAAAATTATTTTACTATCTTGGATGACTGCTACCCCAAACTACTCAAACAGATTTATGATCCGCCTTTATTTTTATTTTATTCCGGAAATCTAGAATTACTAAAGAGCGATTATTTGCTCAGCATGGTTGGCTCGCGACACACCACACATTACCACCAGCAAGCAACTGAAAACATAATTGGCGAATTGGCTGGCTCACCACTAATAATAGTCAGTGGTCTAGCCATGGGTCTTGACGCTATCTGCCACCAAGCGGCTTTGAAGAACAATTTACCGACTATCGCTGTTTTGGGCTCAGGAATGGATCAAGCTAGTTTTTATCCTAAAATAAATTTTGGTCTAGGACAGGAAATAATAAAACAAAATGGCTTGATATTGTCAGAGTACCCATCGGGCACCAAGCCAGCCCTGCATCACTTCCCCAGACGCAATCGTATTTTGGCGGGCTTGAGTCGAGCCACAGTCGTGCTCTCTGGCGCCTTGAAATCTGGGACACTAATCACTGCTCAGGTGGCCTTAGATGAAGGACGAGAAATATTTGCTTTGCCCGGCAATATCAATCAAAGCTTGTGTTGCGGCCCGAACAAATTGCTACAAAATGGCGCCCACATCCTGCTAGCTGGTCAAGATATTTTGAATTTTTATGAACTCGTTGGACAAGGTAAATTGCCAATTTTAAACAACATCTTCACTAATAACGAAAAAATAATAGTTGATCTACTGAACATTGAGCCATTGAATTTGGAAAGTATAATCAACAAACTATCCTGGCCTTTGCCCACTCTACAAGCCACTTTATCATCCTTGGAAATAAAAAATATTATTCAAACAAATGGTGACGGACAAATAGAATTAAAATGGTAGGACTTGATAATTTTTTTACTTTGTTGTATAGTCAGCGAAATTATGTCATAATTTGCTTAAATCAAATTAGTTTATGTCAAAATTAATTATTGTCGAGTCCCCAACCAAAGCCAAAACTATCAGCGGTTTTTTGGGGAAAGAATATAAAGTGGAGTCCTCCTATGGTCATGTCCGAGATTTGCCAGTCAGCAAGCTCGGTGTTGATGTTGAAAATAATTTTGAGCCACACTATCTAGTGCCGACTAAAGCCAAAAAAACAGTCACCAACCTAAAAAAACTGGCCAAGAAAGCCGAGATGGTCTATTTCGCAACTGACGAAGACCGCGAAGGAGAGGCTATTAGCTGGCACTTGCAGGCCCTTTTGGATATGCCTGAAAAAAAACAAAAAAGAATTGCTTTTCATGAAATTACCAAAAAAGCCATTGCCCAAGCGCTGGAAAATCCGCGCGAGCTTGATATAAATTTAATCGATGCTCAACAAGCTCGCCGCGTACTTGATCGCTTGGTCGGCTACAAGCTGTCTCCTCTGCTTTGGAAAAAGGTGGCCAAAGGACTATCAGCTGGACGCGTACAGTCAGTAGCTGTGCGTCTGATAGTAGAAAGAGAGGAAGAAATCAAAAAATTCCAAGCCCAAGAATACTGGACCATAGAGGGTCTAGCAGAATATGATCAACAGGATTTCAAAATTGCTGTTTTTCAGCACAAAGACAAAACCTTGGATAAATTTGATTTGGATAAAAATAAAGCTGAAACTGCTGTCAAAGAAATAACGCCCGCCAAACTGATTGTCAGACAAGTCGAGGCCAGAGAGCTAAACAAAAAACCAGCCAGTCCGTTGACTACTTCTAGCTTACAGCAAGATGCCAACCGCCGCTTTGGCTATTCAGCCAAGCAAACCATGGTCTTGGCTCAACAGCTTTATGAAGGCGTACATTTGGGTAGTGAAGGCCATGCTGGTTTGATCACCTATATGCGTACTGATTCGCAGAATCTGTCAGCTGATTTTACAAACAGCGCTTATGACTGGATAGTCAAAAATTTTGGCGAAAAATATGCGAGTCGTGGTGGACGCAAATACCGCACCAAAGAAAAATTGGCCCAAGAAGCTCATGAGGCCATCCGCCCAACTGATGTTGCCAATACGCCTGACAAAGTAAAACCATATTTGGATAGTCGCCAGCATAAATTATATTCTTTGATCTGGCAACGCTCCGTGGCTTCCCAAATGACCGACGCTGTCTTAGAAACCACGGCCGTGATTATTGACGCCAAAAATACTGACTGGACCTTGAAAGCCAATGGCTCGGTCATCAAATTTCCTGGCTGGCAAAAAGTATATAAAAATGGCAGTGAAGAAAATATCTTGCCGGCTCTAAAAATCAATGACCAAATTAATTTGAAAAAACTAGACGCTTTGCAGCATTTCACTACTCCGCCAGCTAGATATTCTGAAGCTGGCTTGGTCAGGGCTATGGAAAAGCTCGGCATTGGCCGGCCCTCTACCTATGCGCCAACTATTGCCACTATCGTGGAAAGAAAATATGTAGACAAAGTAGAAAAAAGATTAGCACCCACTGAAATCGGCACAGTGGTCAACAACCTGCTGGTAGAGCATTTTCCAGATATAGTGGACTACAACTTTACAGCCGAAATGGAAAATGACTTGGACAAAGTAGCCGAAGGTAAGAAAAAATGGCAACCGGTCATCAAAGAATTTTACGAACCTTTTGCCAGACAATTAGCTATGAAAGAAAAAGAAATAGACAAAAAAGAAATCACCGAAACAGCCACTGACGAAGTTTGCGAAAAATGCGGCTCGCCCATGGTGATCAAATTGGGGCGCTACGGACGCTTTTTGGCTTGCACCAATTATCCAGATTGCAAAAACACCAAACCCATTGGTGAAAACGGTGAAGCGCAAGAGCCAGAAAAAACCGATGAGGTTTGTCCCAAATGCGGTGCGCCAATGATTTTCAAAACCGGTCGTTTTGGAAAATTTTTGGCCTGCTCCAAATACCCAGAATGCAAAACTACCAAGCGCGTAGAAAAAGGCACGGGTGTCATCTGCCCCAAGTGCAACCAAGGTGAGATGGTGGCCCGCAAAGGACGTGGTGGCAAATTTTTCTACACCTGCAACAAATACCCTGACTGCCAGCACATCACTTGGAGCAAACCGACTGGTGAGTATTGTCCCGAATGCAAACAACTCTTAATCGCTGGACCAAAAGATACGGTCAAATGCGAAAGTTGCGATTATACTAAATAATATAAAACAAAAAGTCCTGTACGAAAACGGGCTTTTTTGTTTATTTGAACTTTTCCCCAAAAAATACTACAATGAATATATGTCATCAGAAGAATTCAAAATATTAAGCGAAAAAGTAGCAAAAGGAGACGCTAATCCAGAAGAAATTCTGCTCTTTTTAAAAGAGCTCAATTCAACTATCAGCAACTTGCATGGTGATTTAATTTCAATCAAAAACCACTAATAATATTAAAGATTATGGATTTTGAACAAACACAAAGACTAATAGCTCCTTTAAACCAAGAGGGATCAGCGGAAGATGTTATTGAAACACAAATTGGTAATGAATTAGAGACACTAAGAAAAAATGTTGATGATCTTAGAAAAGACGCTGAGGATGTGCAAAGTCAAGTAGTTGAAAACGACTTAGATGAAGAAAGAAAGAAAAAACTTTTTAACAATGCAAAAAAAATAGCCTACGCTGCTGCGGCTATGGCTGGCGCGCCACTTTTACTTTCTGTGTTAAAACCTGAGAAAGCCCAAGAAATTAACCGAACAATAGAAAAATTTGTAAACAACCCTACTCATATTGCAGAAATTTTTGGTGTAATAGCGTTAATTTCGGCAATTCCTATTTATGAGATGATAAAGTATGGAATAAAAGAAAAAAATCAAATAAATTCGTGCCATGAGAGTTTGGATTTAGCCATTACAGCAATTGAAAAACAAAATTGGGCGCTAACAATAAATAAGTTGGAAAAATTCAGCGAAGTGGTTGAACAATTAATAGCCAGCGGCCACTGGAATAATAAAAAAATGTTTAACTCTTTTGAGGAAAAGTTGGCTGTCATTGAGTCTTCATTACAATCAGCATCAAATGAACCTGATAAAGCCGTAATTAAGTCCTTAGATAAAATCAAAAAAATCATGAAAAAAAGAATTGACATATAATAAATAATAATTAATTTAAAAAAATGCCATTTGAAAAAAATGAAAGCCCCATCACTCCTGAACAAGAGATTACTTGGGCACAACAAGCTGCGGAAAAAGGAGATTGGGGACAGGTTGGTGAAAATTTAAATGAACTCGCTAGAAAAGTCGCCGAAGTTGTCCCAGACAAAAATCAGCGTCAGGCCCTAAGAGAAGGTTTAGTTGGTTTGGAAACATTTATTAATAGTGTGGAGATATCGGAAGACAAAAAAAATTATGTCACTACCGGTCTTGAAAGAGCTAGAGCCGCGCTAGAATAAATAGTATTTTAAAACCAAAAATCCCAGTTAAGTTGGGATTTTTGATTTATTTGAACTTTTCCCCCAAAAATACTATGATAACTACTATATGGCCACAGTGACTTTTGAGGATTTAAAAGAAATATTGGCTGACAACTACCCAGGTGAAGACATAAGCGTCATCATCAAGGCCTTTCATTTTGCCTCAGAAGCGCACAAAGGCCAAAAAAGAAATACTGGCGAGGACTATATTTACCACTCTTTAGCCACTGCTTACAATTTGGCCAAAATGCGCATGGACATCCCCTCTATCGCTGCCGGCTTGCTCCATGATGTGCCAGAAGACACTGATTTTACTTTTGAAGAAATAAAAAATAATTTTGGCACAGAGATATACCATCTAGTGCGCGGCGTCACCAAGCTAGGCACATTGAAATACCGCGGACTGGAGCGCTATGCTGAAAATTTGCGCAAAATGTTTTTGGCTATGTCCAAAGATCTACGCGTCATCATCATCAAGCTGGCTGACCGCCTGCACAACATGGAGACACTAGAAGGCGTCCGACCAGAAAAGCGCCTGCGCATTGCCCAAGAAACCATGGAAATTTTTGCGCCGATTGCCAACCGCTTGGGCATGTTTAGAGTAAAAGTAGAGCTAGAGGACTCGGCCTTCCCCTATGTCTTGCCCCAAGAATATGCCTGGATATCAGAGCTGGTGCAAGATCGCCTAAAATCAGAAACAAAATATATTGAAAAAATAAAAAAAATCACTCAAAAAGATTTGACGAAAAATAACATCCCCTACCTGGTGATCAAGGGTCGAGTCAAAAGTTTGTACGGCATTTACCAAAAGATGATCCGAAAAAATAAGGACATCAACAAGGTCTATGATTTGATCGCTCTGCGCATTATTGTCAATGATATTCCTGACTGCTATTTGGTCTTGGGTATGATACACAAACGCTGGACTCCTTTGAAAGGACGCGTCAAGGACTACATTGCCCAGCCCAAACCCAATGGCTACCAATCACTGCATACTTCTGTCTTTACTGAATTTGGCAAAGTGGCGGAATTTCAAATCCGCACTCGCTCCATGGATGATGAAGCTGAATACGGCGTAGCCGCTCATAGTCGATACAAAGAAATCGGCATTTTGGGTAAAAGAAAAAAGCCACCCAAGTGGCTGCAAGATCTGATGGAGATCCAAAAAACCATTACTGACAACACCGAATTTGTCAAACATATAAAAAACGATTTGTTTGCCAACCAAATTTTTGTCTTTACACCAAAAGGCGATGTCATTGAATTACCGGAAAATTCTACGCCTTTGGACTTTGCTTATCATATACATACTGATATTGGTGCTCAATGCATTGGTGCTAAAATAAACGAACAAATAGCGGCCTTGGACACTCCTTTAAAATCCGGCGATGTGATTGAAATTTTGATCAACAAAAGCCGGAAGTATCCCAACCCTGACTGGCTGGATATTGTGGTGACAAATTTAGCAAAAAACAAAATACGGAGCCAGTTGAAAAATAAGATGTAAAAAAGAAAAAGCCGCCCCAGGTGATTAGCCGGGAGCGGCTTTTGAAATTCGTCGGAAAGAACGCTACTTGTACAAACCCTTGACTCCACCCAGACTCGATTTCTGGGTGCCGACAGCACCTGGGGGCACAGGCCCGATGTTTTCCCACCTTGTGTAGTTGTCGCGGTGCACCCAACCCTCGCCAGTATCGGTAACTGCACACAGGTAGTTGAAGTATACGAGACTCGACAAAGGTACGGGTGGTGCCGAACCAGACTCCAGCGGCAACCAGCCAGGCTGTGTGAAGTTGATTTCGTAGCCATTGTCACCGACGGCGACGTATACACTCTGAACCGCCCCGCCCAGAATCCTGAAGTAAGGCACGCTGCCCTGTGCGTTCGCATCCGAGTGGAAGGCCTGGAAGAACACGAGGCACGCCACTGCCAGAATCAGGCAGGACACGGAGAATAGAAAAAAGCGCTTCATGATTATCTCCTTAGCTTTCGTACAAAACCAATGAGCTGAATTGCTCAAACTTTGGTTTTCAAATTAGCCTATAATAATCTATTAATTATGTCAAACCAAAAAATAGCCACTTTTGGCTATTCATACAGTCATTCTGGAGCAAAGTCGAGTTTAGCTCGATGGAGCGATAGAATCCATAAGTTTAACTTATGTTTGTAGATTCTATCGGCTCCCTTCGGGATCCTCCAGAATGACGATAAAAAACAAAAATTTTACTCCTGCAATTTATTTAGTAGATTTTTGAGTTCCTCGTGCGAGTAAAAATCAATCACAATCTGACCACGCTCGCCTCTTTTTTTGATAGACACTTTGGCACCAAGATTTTTGGCTAGCTTATCTTCGTAGGCCACCAGAATAGGATCTTGTTTTTTTTCATTTTTATCTTTGAGCACAGTGCGGTGCGCTAATTCATCCAGCTGTTTGACTGTCAAATCCGAGTGCAATATTTTTTTAAAAATTTTAATTTGCTCGGTCTTACCCGGATAGCTCAAAATTATCTTAGCATGTGAAAAAGTAATTTTGTTGGCAGCTAGCGCTTCTTTGATGACAATAGGCAATTGCAGTACTCGCAACATATTGGCAATGGTCGAAGGACTTTTGCTGACTTGTTTGGCAATATCTTCTTGCGACAAGCCAAACTCCTCCATTAGCCGTTTGTAGCTACCAGCTTCTTCCAGACAATTCAAATCATGGCGCTGAATATTTTCGATAATTGATAATTCCAGCTTATCGCGATCAGACACTTCTTTGATAATGACCGGCACCTCAGTCATGTTCAGAAGTTGCGCGGCCTTCAAGCGCCGCTCACCAGCAATCAATTGCCAAGTATCACCTGATTTGGTCACTACTAGTGGTTGGATGATGCCATGTTTCTTGATTGACTCGGCCAGCTCATTGAGCTTGTCGTGATCAAAGTTGGTTCTGGGTTGCCACGGATTAGCACTGACCTTGTCTATTGGTACAGTGATTACTTGCTGACCATTGGGTGTTTCGTCATCACTAAAAGTATGCGCTGAAAAATAATCACGCGCATTATTTGATTTTCCTTTGCTGGGTATCAATGCCCCCAAACCTTTGCCTAAAGCTGACATATTTTATATTTTTATTTTATTTCTGATTGTGCCACATAATTTCCTGAGCCAATCTTTTGTAGGCCTTGGAACCAGCTGATTCCAAATCATAATCCTTGATGGACAAGCCATGCGATGGCGCTTCGGCCATGCGGACATTGCGTGGAATCACGCTTCTAAATATACGCTCTGGAAAAAATTTATATAATTCTTGAAAAACAGCGTTGGATAATTTGTTGCGACTATCATACATGGTCATGACTGCCCCCAATATTTTCAAATCTGGCTGTAAGTGCTCTTTGATAAGATTGATGGTGTTCAAAAGCTGGGACAAGCCCTCCAAAGCATAATACTCACACTGCACTGGAATCAGAACCTCTCTGGCCGCCACCAAGCCATTGATAGTCAGCAAGCCCAAAGATGGCGGATTGTCTATCAAAATATAGTCATACAAATCAATCACTTCTTGCAGATTTTCGTGCAATTTATATTCACGATTCTCTTCATTGACTAGATCCACAGCCGCACCAGCCAAATCTGGAGTGCTAGGCGCCAGATGAAAATTGGGCTGATGAGCTTTTATCACTTCACCCATTCTAGTATTAGGATCAATCAAAACTTCATAAATACCCTTACTCACCTCACGAGGATTGATGCCGAGACCCGAAGAAGCATTGCCCTGCGGATCAATATCCACTATCAAAACCTTCTGGCCAAATTCCTTGAGCCAAGCAGCCAAATTGATTGTAGTGGTGGTCTTGCCAACACCGCCTTTTTGATTTACTACTGAGATGATCCGAGCCATATTTTGCTTTTCAAGCTATCCTTATTATACTAGATTCGAGACAATCTCTCAATCATCAGCCATTTTTACTAGTATAAAAAAATCGGCCAACCAACCAACCTAAAGCGAAGCCAGCTACTCCACCACCCAATATGTATAGCTCTGACCAATCATGCAAATAATAGTTACAATAAAAAAACGCTGCCACAAAACCAATCATTGTTCCTTTTATACAATAAGAAATAGTGAACTCCGAAATTTTGTAGGCCTCACTGTGTTCTTTGGGACCAAAATTTTCTTGAGGTTTGGGTTTTTCTTTATTTATAATATGCCAAGGTGTCTTGTAAGCCATATTAATCTAATTTATTTTGCCAATCTTTAATATAATTTTTATAGGCCTCTAAATTTGTGTCAGCAATTGATTTTTGGGCGGGCATATCCAAAGTCATAGGATTTATTTTTGTCCCGTTCTTTACTATTTCATAATGCAAATGCGGGCCAGTGGATAGTCCTGTAGAGCCCACTTTGCCAATGGTCTGCCCTTGCTTCACTGCTTGCCCAACTTTGACCAAAATTTTGCTCATGTGTCCGTAGTTGGTGCTATAGGTACTATTGTGTCTGATGGTTACCAAGTTTCCATAGCCAGCCCTACTCCAACCAGCGCTGGTGACCACGCCATCGCCGACTGTTCTGATCGGCGTACCAAGAGCAGCCGCATAATCGATAGCTCGATGTCCGGTACTGATATTGAAAGCCGAAATATATCGCTTACCCGTAGTAAAGCCCGAGCTGATGTAACGAAAATCAACCGGATTTTTCAAAAATATTTTTTCTAGTGACTTGCCTTCTGGATCATAGTAGCCATCAATCAGCTCATTGTCATCGCCTGTTCCTTCATTATAATAAAATCCTTCCACGACTTTGCCATCATTGACAAAACGAGCAGCCATTACCTGACCGGGCATCACATACTGGCCGTTTCTATAACGCTCCTCATAAATAAATTTATAAGTATCTCCTTGGCGTATGCCCATACCAAAATCAATGCTCCAAGCAAAAACATCAGCCAAGGCAATAATCGCCCGCTCATCAATATTTTGCGCCATGGCTGACTCATACAACGAACTATCGATTGAGCCACTGACTGTCTTTATTTTTATTTCATAGTCAATCTTTTTTTTCTCAGCCCTATAAGTGCCGTCAAGCAAATCGACATAAAGTTCTTCTTCTGAACTAATAGCATAAACCATTTGCTGTAATTCGTCTGTTTGCTTATCAAAAGAAAATTTTATTTCTTTACCAGCTCTGATGCTAGCCAAATCATAAACATCTTTTGAAGCCGTGATCAAACCATTGGTAGTACTAGCTGATAGGCCAACATTTTCAGTAATGACCGAAAAAGTGTCTCCGGGATTGATAATCACTGACACTTCTCTATACTTTGACTCTGGAACTGGGTTTGAGTTCTGGCTAAAGACGCTATTTTTGGGTAAAAAATAAATAACGGCGCCAGCCGCCAAAAATATAATAGCAATAATAATACTTTTTTTAAGCATATACTATATTTTAATTAAATTATGCGATTTTAGCAAACCCTATGAAAAGAACTGGATATTATATATAATTATGCTATGCGGAAAATAGGCCAAAAACGACTAGTGGTGTATCCCTTTTTGTTGGGCGCGGCTTTTATGCTGGCTGGCAATTTGCCTTTAGCGCGCATTAGCTACCCCAGTGCCGACCGGACAAACCTCTCCAGCTCTACTCCAGAAAAAATACTACACCTAAAAAAACCAGAATATGTGCGGGGCATTTATCTGACCGCAGCATCAGCTGGTAATGACAGTTACCGCCAAAAACTTATTATTAACCTAAAAAAGGGCTACATCAATAGTGTGGTAATTGATATCAAAGATTATTCTGGCTATATACTTTATGACACTCAAGTGGCTGAAGTAAATAAAATCCAAGGAAAAAAAATAAGAATGAATGCTCGACAAGTAATTGATGATTTTCATGCGGCTGGAATATACACCATAGCTCGTCAAACTGTTTTCCAAGATCCGGTTCTAGCCGAAGCCAAACCTGAACTAGCTATGCACACCAAGGCCGGAAATATCTGGCGTGATAATAAAAATTTGGCTTGGCTTGACCCTAGTAATGAAAAAGTGTGGGAATATAATCTAACGATCTCTAAGGAAGCTGTACTTTTAGGATTTGATGAAATTAATTTTGACTACATGCGCTATCCTAGTGATGGACCTATGTCCAGCTTAGATTACAATTTAACGGCTGACCAGCAAAAATACGATGTCATGAAAAATTTTTATAAATATTTATCCCAAAATTTATCTGGCCTGACACCGCTTTCTGTCGATATGTTTGGTTTGGTCATGGATAATACCAAAGACAATTATGATTTAAATATTGGCCAACGCTTGATTGATGCTCTGGATTATTTTGATGACATCTGCCCCATGATGTATGCTTCGCATTATCCAAAAACTTACTTGGGTTATGAGAACTCAGCTGAGCATCCCGGTGAAGTAGTCGCCTATGGCTTGCAAGTGGCTCAAACCACCACCATCAATCGTCGGGCCAAAATTAGGCCTTGGTTGCAGGCCTTTTCTATTGGCGCTGTCTATGACCAAGAAAAAATAAAAGCGCAAATCAGAGCCACTGAAGCGGCTACCAGCACTTCTGGCTGGCTATTTTGGAATGCCCGCAACGTTTACGCTGATTATATGTTTGTAGAGTAAAATTATTCACCTATCTCAATACCCACTGGACAATGATCTGAACCCATGACATTATCCAAAATAAATGCTTTTTTTATATTTTTAAAAATCTTATCTGAAACGCAAAAATAATCAATGCGCCAACCCACATTTCTGACTCTGGCTCCGGCTCGATAACTCCACCAAGAGTACTGAATTTTATGAGAATGAAGTTCGCGAAATGTATCTTTGAAACCACTGACCAAAAATTTATCCATCCACGCTCTTTCTTGGGATGTGAAGCCAGCACTATGAATATTTTCCTTTGGCCGAGCCAAATCAATTTCCTGATGAGCCACATTGAAATCACCACAAACTATTAGTGGTTTTTTTGTGGCTAATTTTTTTAAATACGCTAACAACTTGTCATTCCATTTTATTTTCCAACTCAAGCGCCTCAAATCATCTTGGGCGTTAGGAAAATAAATATTTACTAAATAATATTTACCAATATCCAAAACTAATATTCTGCCCTCATCATCCCATGATAATTTTGGCAGGGCCTCGACTACTAAGCCATCCTTGACTAAAATTGCCGTGCCACTATAGCCAGGGCGATCGGCCGGATTCCAAAACTCTTGATAGCCAGCAAAATCAAACTGCTCTTTGTCTCTAGCACTGTGTGATATCTTTATTTCCTGTAAACACAAAAAATCGCTTTGGGATTTTTTTAGAAAATCTACAAAACCTTTTTTGACAATTGCTCGAATTCCATTTACGTTAAACGATAAAATTTTCATAAAAATTATTTTACTTTTTGTTGCCGCACTGTCAGCCCTCGCCGAATTATAAAATTCGAGGGGGTGCGATAAGCGGGCCGTCCTTTTCTATTGCCAATTTTATGGTGCTGTTTCATGTTATAATTATAGCATACCATTGAATAATGACTCCATCGTAATGGCCAAGCCGGCTGATGAGATGGTGGCATTGACTTTATGTAATATATATTGTAAAATCATCTGTGTTTAATTGAGCCGAAGTGGCGGAACTGGCAGACGCGCTGGACTCAAAATCCAGTGACCGCAAGGTCGTGGAGGTTCAAGTCCTCTCTTCGGTACCACTCGATTCGCCTTTTGCTTCGCAAAAGTCTCACTCGTGGTCTACGGTGCTTATCGCACCTCCGACCATTTCGCAATAAACAATCGAGTGCCCTGAGCGAACGAAGTGAGTCGAAGGGCATAAACAATTTCAGGGCCGTTAGCTCAGTTGGCTAGAGCGCTTCCATGGCATGGAAGAGGTCGCAGGTTCGACCCCTGTACGGTCCACCATAAACCATTCGCTACGCTCAGGTTTATGGCACTGCCATTTTATTTAGGGCAGCGCCGTGAACTTGAGGAGCGTAAGCGACGAGTAGTTCACGGGGTGTGGCGCAGTTTCGCCCACAGGGCGACCACCCAGTGGGTGGGGCTAGCGGATACATGAGTTAACTTAAAATGTAGTTTGTTAGTTGATTTATATTAACGGGGTGTGGCGCAGTTGGCTAGCGCGCACGCATGGGGTGCGTGAGGTCGCCCGTTCAAGCCGGGTCACCCCGACCAATTTATAAATTAATCAAGGCAGGGTAGCTCAGTTTGGTTAGAGCGTGGGACTCATAAGCCCGAGGTCGTGGGTTCGATCCCCACCCCTGCTACCA
>CAZILH010000010.1:0-30598 GCA_964540095.1 uncultured Gammaproteobacteria bacterium
GGACTTCTACCGGATGATGACGGAATCGGGCGCCGACGGCGTCTTCTGCTGGTGGGGCCCTCCCTTGATGCGGGAATGACCCGTCATTTCAGCACCGCATTTTGAGCAGTGCTTGGTGGGAGGGATGCTTGGGGCGTTTGGATCCTGATATTCATGCTCGGCATGACCGCATCCAGGACACTCCCACACAAAGTTGTCTGTAGGGAACATGGCTTACCTCCTAGGGGTCAATCCTGGCTCTGCTCATACTGGATGGCGGTCATACCTCCATGATGCGGGCAGTCGGGGTGGGGTTTCGGCAGAACGCAGTGTTCCAGACAGTACTCGCTACCGGAGTGGGCGCCAGCGAGGACTTGTGTCTTGGTCAACGGAGTTGTACAGACGCAGGCAGTGGCACAGATACAGCGAGTGACTTTGACTTCTCCTGTGGGCATATTAGCTACTCCTTGGAGAAAGATTGGAAGGTTCGGGGCGAATTGTTATTTATTTAATATTGTTTAATGTATGTTGTCAAATTTGGAGTTTTTATCAATTTTTCTCTTTTTCTCTTCGCCACCTTTTTAGAAAAGGTGGCGCCAAAATTTCGCCTCTAGAAAAATTTTGTAATTTGTTGCTCCTAGCCGCTAAAACCGCGAACTCCCCAGCCCTTTGCGAAGGGCTGTGTCAGACAGCGCGGTTTTTTGCGCGTCTAGTCGCTTCCAAATTTTAATATTTTTCTAAGGGCGAAAAAGTATTTGATTTTATTTGCTCCTCAATTTTATTTTTTTATTGAAGAGGTGGCTTCTAAAGAATAAATTTTTTTATTTAACTCTTTTAATTCAGCGGTCATCTGGTTATAAGAGTCAAGTTGATTTTTTTGCCACGTAGCATCCGTCCGGTCATCTTTGTTAGCATAATAGACAGCGGTAAGACTGAAAATAATAGCAATTATACTGAAGAATAGACCAAACAATGTTGTTTTTTTTGAGAAGCTCGAGTTTTTTGCGTTTGATCTATTTCCCATTTCAATCAAACCAATTTGAGCTATAGCAGAGTATTTTTTTGTATAACTTTCGTG
This sequence comes from uncultured Gammaproteobacteria bacterium, assembly GCA_964540095.1. GTDB lineage: Bacteria > Patescibacteriota > Patescibacteriia > UBA1558 > GWA2-36-10 > CALMZN01. The sequence continues at coordinate 1,058 of CAZILH010000010.1, forward strand.
TTTTGTTTTTACAATACCCCACGCCAATTCTTCTACTTTTTTTTGCAACAATGCGTCATTAGTTTTGTATGGAAAATCTAGAGGAATTTCGATTGGTATTTCCGGTGTGTCTGCGCCCATATTTTTTTAATTATATTTTTTATCATAAACCTCCACCTCAATGACAGGGGCTTATGTTTACTCGTTAATTTTTTTCGGAACCTCCGTGTATCTGTCATCATTAGTAAGCATGTGCAGGGAAATCAAGTGTGTCAATATACTATGAATAGCGGGTATTCTACCGTTTTGCCGCTCATGATTAACTAAATCTATTAGGTCTTCGGTTGATAGAGAATTTAAAAACACTAAAATATGTTGTGTTTGTTCATCCTGATCATCAAATAATTTTCGTAAATATTTGGGGTTGCATTTTGCCTTAAAATTAGAAATATCCTCGGTCGTCACTTCGTTTAAGTGTGACAGGAGTTCCATCAAACTGGTGGGTTTTTTTTCAAAATTTGGTTTTAGTTGTTCCGTCATATTATTTCATATCACACGAGCCTTTAAATCCACACTGCTTAGAGCATTCAGTGCATCCTCCCATTTTGACCATCACGCCAAGCTTGCAGTTGGGGCAGATTTTGCCTACTTCAGTGCCATAGCTGTCATCCAACCCGTCTAGTTCTATGGCTAATTTTTCTTTGGCAATTTCTACGTGCTTTTGGGGATTTTGGATTTCCATAATTTGCTCAGTTGCTTCCGGTGGTGGAGCAATGGCTACTTTGACTGTCACTTTTTCAGTTTCAGTTTTGTCATTACCATTGTAGGCCAGATTTTTCTTTTCAGTTTCTTTGTCTATAGATAGCACTTGCTCAGTACGACTGGAATCGCGGTAAATGGTGACACCCTTGCAACCCAGTTCATAGGCCTTTTCATAAAGTTGAGCGGTTTGCTCGACAGTAAAATCTGCCGGAGCATTGGCTGTCTTACTAATAGAGGAATCAGTCCAGCGCTGGACAGTGGCTTGGACCTTGATGTGGTCTGTGGGGTTGAGATCCATAGATGACACAAAGAATTCTGGCAATTCGCCATTGTGGGTATATTGGTCGGCTAGCGGTATGTAGCACTCATGAAAGCCCAAGCGTGATTGGCGATAGAATTTGAAAGCATAATAGGGCTCAATGCCAGTCGAGGTGCCAAGCATAGAGCCGACCGTGCCAGTCGGAGCTTGGGTGGTCAGGGTCACATTGCGCATACCATTTTCTTTGATAGCTTGTTGCACATCTTCTGGTAGGGTTTTGACAAAAAGCGAGTCCAGGAATTTTTCACTATCAAATTTAGGGAAAGGTCCTTTTTCTTTAGCCAACCTGCTTGACTCTTTGTACATTTCTATAGTAATGGTCTGGTAGAGTCGATTGATGAATTCATTGCCTTCATCTGAGCCATAGCGCAAGCGCAATTTGATCAACAATTCTCCCAAGCCTAAAGTACCACCGCCAATTCGGCGTTCATTTTTTTGGTTGGTTTCGTTTTCTTTGAAGTGATAGGGAGTCAGGTCAATGACATTGTCCAAAAAGCGAGTAAGGGAGCGAGCGGATTTTTTCAAAACATCCCAGTCCATTTGGTAAATAGGCCCTAGCTCATCTTGACTTATTTCTTTGGCAAAAGAAGCCAAGTAGAGATGGCCAAGATTGCAGACACCCCAACCCGGCAAGCCCTGCTCACCACAAGGATTGGTAGCAATGATTTTGTTGAAATAATATGAATTGGAGAGTTTGTTGTAGCGCTCCATGAACACTATACCCGGTTCAGCGCTGGAGTGAGCTGATTGGATGATTTTGTCCCACAGCTCACGGGCCTTGATGGTCTTGTAGACGCGAACTGGATAGCCAGCCGCTTTCCAAGCCAAGATATCGCCATCCCAGATATTGTCATAGATGTCTTTGTAAGAGGTGTTTTCATAATCAGGAAATTCTAGATTCCAGTATTCATCGTTTTTGACGGCTTTCATAAAAGAATCAGAGACCATCACTGAAATATTAGCGTTTTCTATTTGACCGGCTTTGGTTTTGGAATCAACAAATTCCAAAACATCCGGATGCCAATCCCACTGCATGAGCATCAGAGCACCGCGTCTAGAGCCACCTTGCTCGATGAGCCCCGTCACATAGGAAAAAAGTCCGCCCCAAGACACTGAGCCCGATGATTTGCCGTGTACGCCTTTGACATAGGCATAGCGTGGCCTTAGGGTTGATAAAGATAGTCCGACACCGCCACCGCGGGACATTACTTCGGTCATTTGATAGAGCGTGTCGGCAATGATGGCTTTGCGTGAGTCGCGGGGTGAAGGCAAGACATAGCAGTTGAATAAGGTCAGGTTGGAAGTATAATTGCCGTGGGTATCGACATTAGCGCCAGTCATGATGCGACCAGCTGGCTGAATGCGTTTGGCGCGTAACTCTTCAAAAAATTGTTCAAAATATTTTTCTCTATTTTCAGCCGTATTTTCTACAGAAGCCACAGCTTTGGCTACGCGACGATGAGCATCTTCGATTGACTCGCGTGGCTTGTCGCATTTGTAGAGATCTTGTTCAAATTCATAATTATTATTTTTATCAGCATAAACTCCGGTCAACATGTGCAAGATGGTTTTTTCACCAGGCAAGATTTGTTTGACAATGCCTAGATCTTTTTTGGGGTACTTGCGGTCTTCTTTGGTGATAGCAATGACCAAGTCGCCGATTTCAATTTCTTCTTTTTTGTCTTTGATTGAGTAGCGGTCTAGGAAGATGATGCGTCCTAGCTCATCAAAATCCATCGAGCCATTGAGAATGTGTTTGCTTTGTTTGCTCAAAAAAATTCCCAAAGCATCTAGCTCTTTGACTTCGGGACTGGTCACTTCTTTGCCAATCTCTAATCTTATTTTTTTGCGTTGTTCGCGGTAGAGGATGAAGGCCTTGGCGGTCTTGGCCCAATTGGATTGGATCAAAATTATTTCAATGACATCTTGGATTTGTTCAACTGTCGGGGTGTCATGGCCGTCAAATTTTTGTTCCAAGACAGCGGTCACAATATCGGTTAATTTTTTGGCTTCCAACTCGTCGTATTCTAATGTAGCTTGGCCAGCCTTGATGATGGCCTGAAAAACTTTGTTTTTATCAAAATCCACAAAAGTGCCATCGCGTTTTTTTATTTTCGACATGCCATGGAATATTTTTTGTTGCGTGCCGATTTTCTGGCCGCGTTTTTGAAAATATAGCTTGGCTACTTGAGGTAGATTATTTTCCAGCAAGACAATATTGATGGCACTTCTGATGTCATCAGAAGTGATGAGGTCGTCGTCTTGGTAGCTGGCTTTCAAATACTTGATTGTCTGATCAGCAAATTTTTCAGCCAAAGGATTGTCTTCCAAGTCGCAAGCGAGAATGGCTTGGCGCAGGGAATTGGTTATTTTTTGGAGATCGAGGTCCTCGATTTGACCGTGTCTTTTTTTGACTTGCATGGGTTTGGTTTTATATTTAATTTATTTTAATAAAAATAGCCATATTTTTTGCCCAAAAAAAGAATATCGGACTTTTATACACAACATCTAGTGGTGCAAATAATTATAGCACACAAGATATAGGATGGACAAATTTTTGTTTTTGGCCGATATTTCAAGGTTTTTTTATTATAATCCATATTTGTGGATAAGTGAAGTGCCTCAAATTATTCAATGAAATAGTTGTATTTTTACGCCATTTTTGCTAAGGTGTATAGACAGAAAAATAGTAAATAAATATGGCCAATATATTCCACAAAAGAAGTAATAGCCGAAGGTCGCGTGATAATCGGCCTTCGCCCGCTTCGCTTCGAGGCGAGCGGGAAAGAGAGCGTCATAGAAAGGTGTCAGACCATGATTTGGTAGACCCCATTGCCTATGTTGGGGATTTGGATTTGGTCAAATTTCCTATTTTGGAACAGAAAAAAAATACCGAGACCCAAGAGTTTGAGCCGGAAAATCCGCTTAATAAGAGATAATAAAAAAGCACCCGCCGACCATAACCCCTCCCGACCTCCCCTTAACAGGGGAGGAGTTTTAAAAAGTCCCCCTGTTAAGGGGGATTTAGGGGGTTAGGGTTAGTGGTTTTTCCCGCCAAAGGCGGGTCCGCCTTTGGCGGATATTTTAAGCTATAACTCCACACTGGTCTGTCTAATCAGCGGTGTGGCTGATAATTTGAGATCATCGGCTATTTTCTGAGCAAAAGCTTGGGTGGCCTCAGCATTGCCATGCACCAAAAATATTTTTGGTTTGTTTTGGAAAGCCCCTAGCCACTTGAGCAGGTCAGCTTGATCAGCGTGAGCTGAGAAGCCGTCTATTATATCTACCGCGCAATGAATTGGTATTTTTTTGCCATAGTAGTCAAAGTCAAAAGCGCCGTTGATAAATTTATAGCCCAAAGTACCAGGCACCTGAAAACCCATAAACAAAACATAATTTTTTTGATTTGGCGCATAGCGAGCCAAGTGGTGGATGATGCGTCCGCCATCAGCCATGCCAGAGCCGGCTAAAATAATTTTGGGTGGCATAGCTGTGTTGATGTTTTTGGAAAAGCGGGACTCGGAAGTAATTTGCAAATGAGGAAAACTGAAAATATCACGATCATATTTTAAATCATCTTGCACTTGATCATTGAAGTAGCTAGTATATTTTTTGTAAATTTTGGTGACCACATCAGCCATCGGGCTGTCAAAATATACTGGCACGCGGAAGTCCAAATGTTTTTCGTAGTAGTCATTGAGCACTTTCAAAATATCTTGCGCCCGCTCCACCGCAAACTCCGACATGACTAAGGTGGAATTTTCACGGGTGATTCTCTGGATAGCTTGGATGAGTACCGCATTGCGGTCTTTGACGTGAGCATGCAGGCGATCGCCATAGGTGCTTTCCATGACCACATAATCAGCTTGGTCAAAATACTCTATGTTTTTGACTAGGGGCATATTTTCCGCGCCAATGTCGCCAGTGAAAATAATTGTTTTGCCAAATATTTTTAGCTTGATAATAGCTGCGCCCAAAATATGCCCAGCTTGGTGTAGGGTAAAAGAAATATTTTCATTGATTTTGAAATTTTGGTCATAATCTACGGGTAAGAATTTTTTGACAGTATTTTGTAAATCCGCAAGGGTGTATAGTGGCTGATATTTGGTGTGCGCAATTTTTTCGGCCATTATTTTCAGGTTGTCAGCCAGTACAATTTCGGTCAATTTGGCAGTTGGCGGAGTGGTGTAGATTTTTCCGCCAAAACCTTCTTTGATGAGCTTGGGTAGACGACCGCAGTGATCCAAATGGGCGTGAGTCAAAATAACAGCATCAATATTTTTGGCTGAAAAACCAAACTCGGTCCAGTTTTTGAAATAATTATCTTCCCCGCCCTGGTATAGTCCGCAGTCAATCAGCAATCGGAAAGCATCCACTTGGAGCAAGTGGCAGGAGCCGGTCACTTCACCGGCCGCGCCGTAAGATGTCAGGGTGATTTTGGGCATTATTTTTTTAAAAAAGGATTTACCATATCAAATAATATTTTTGGTGTTTGTCGGTTTATTTTTTCTAGCGGTAAGTTATATTTTTTGGCATATTGAAAATCTACTGATCCAAAAATAGCTAATGAGTAGTCAAAATAAAGTTTTTGAGCCACATCTTTGACTGCTTGTTCGGATGATCCTTCTATTTCTACAAATGGCTCCAAAAAAGGCCATTCATCAATAGTTATTTCTACTTGGCCAATTTTCCAGAGTTCGCGCTTGCTTTCTTGATAAGCTACTTCTTGGCAACCAAGGGCATTTATTATTTCTCGGCCCTTATCAAAATCATTTATTTCAATACAAGCTTCTTTTTGATCTTCAATTGTTTTGTCGCTAGGCACCACTTTGACGCTCATGGTTATTTTATCAGCTTCTTGCCTTACTCTGATCCACCCTCCTTTGACTTCATGGCCTTTGGGAAAATTCCAAACATATCTTTTCATCAAAAATTCTGGATAAATCATTTGAGCACCAGCTTTTTTTAGGCGTTGCCTAATATCATCTTTATTGATGTTGCAAAAAGTTGCTTCGTATTCAATGGGTAACATAATATCGTTATTATACCATTTTTTTGGGGCTTATGATAGAATTTAGTTAATCACTAATTTATAATTATGAAGAAATTAAAGCTGTTTTTAGCAAGCACTTTGTTTATCGGTGGTTTATTTTTTGCTCAAATGGCTTTGGCCCAAGAAAAGATTGATAGCTTTGATGTCACCATCAAAATAAATCAAGATAATTCCATAAATATTACGGAAAAAATTATTTATGATTTTGGTGACTTGCAAAGACACGGTATCTATCGAGATATTCCTTATATATATGGGGGAGGGCTTACTTCTAGGCACACAGATATTAGCGAAATATCAATAACTGATGGAAATGATCGGGCTTATTATTTTGAGGTTAGCAATTTCAACAAGAATAAAAGAATCAAAATTGGTCAAGAAGATACTTTAGTGTCTGGCCTAAAAATTTATGTTATTAGTTATAGAGTTGATAAACCCTTTATTTTTGCTAAGGATAAAAATAAGTTTTATTGGGACATCATCGGTGGAGCTTGGACAGTACCAGTGATCAAAAGTACGGCTACAATCTGGTTGCCACAGACGATGGCTAATGGCTCCGTGCAGGCCAAGTGTTATGCTGGTGAATTTAAAAGTGAGAAATCTTGCGACACTCTTTCTTATTTGTTTGAAAATAATGACACTAGTCGAGTGACTGGTGTAGTTTTTCAGCAAAGTGATTTATCGGCCGGTGGTATTTTGACAGTCTTGCTTGATATGCCAGTTGGCACTATCACTGCACCCAGCCAACAAGAAAGAACTAAAGAATTTTTACAGAATAATATTTTTATTTTTTTGCCTTTTATTGTTTTAGTAGTGATGTTTTTGTTGTGGCGCAGATTTGGTCGCGATCCAAAAGGTCGTGGTAATATAATTGTCCAATACGATGTGCCAGATAATCTATCGCCAGCCGAGGTTGGTACCATAGTAGATGAAAAAGCGCACAAAAAAGATATTTCAGCCGAGATTATATTTTTAGCCATTAGGGGATATTTAAAGATTACTAGATTAAAAAAACCCGGTATGTTTGGCGAATCCAGTGACTATTTGTTGGAAAAATTCAAAGATGAAAATGATTTGCCAAATGATTTTCAAAAAGAATTGATGGCTAATATATTTGCCAAAGCTACTAATGCAAAAGAATTTCTAGACTATAAATTTACTATGGATTCAAAAACAACAGTGGCCGTCTTATTGTCAGATCTAAATAAAGCTTATAAGTGGCGACCAATTGTAGAAAAAGGTATATATAAATCAGTAGTAGACAAAGCTTATTTTGTAAAAAATCCAAATAAGATTAGAACTATTTATATTTCCGTATTATTTTTTGGTTGGGGCTTGGTACACCTATTGGTAAAGAATCTTTTTGATTTAAATTTTGACTCATTTCTGGCTTACCTTTCTATTGTCATAAGTTTAATTATCACAGCGGTGTTTGGTTATTTTATGCCTCGACGTACTATGAAAGGCGTGCTGGCCAAAGAGTATATTTTGGGCTTGAAGCAATATTTGACTGTGGCCGAAAAAGATCGTCTCAATTTTCACAATGCGCCAGAAAAAAATCCTGAACACTTCGAAGCGCTATTACCTTATGCCATGGTCTTGGGAGTAGAGAAAAAGTGGGCCAAACAATTTGAAGGCATATATCAAGAAAATTCTGCTTGGTGCGCTGGTTTTTATGTGGGTACTTTCAATGCCAATGCTTTTTCTAGTAGTTTAGATAGTTTTGGTAGTCAGGCTAGCTCTACTTTTTCTACTCCATCGGGTGGGGGTGGTGGTTTTGCGGGTGGCGGTGGAGGTGGCGGAGGTGGTGGCAGTTGGTAATTTTTTGCAAAAAGAAGAGAGCCCGTCGTCGAACTCCTTCTCTGTTTAGAGTGGGAGCTCTTAGATCGAGCCCTTGTTATTTCCACCTTCCGGTGGAGACGTTGATGATCCAGAGCATCGCCCCCGCCGCGATTAGAATCGCGGATATCTTGATGTGGGGGGGCATCTTTCCCCACAAATCTCGGAGTCTTTCCGAGGTCGTGGGTTCCCGCCCCGTCGGTGCTTCGTTGGCGAAGTCCTTCATGTCTTTCCTTTCGTCGGGAAGTGGAAGTGGATGAAAAGGTGCCGATTGATTGATAAGCTATATTGTAGCATATTTATACTTTTTTGTCAAATATTTGGTGCACGGGTTCAACAAGTAAGTGCAACACCAGTATAATATTGGTGTATGAAAAAATTTGGGGGAAAATAAAAAACCACTGCCCCTAATCCCCCCAACCCCCTTTGACAAGGGGGCTTAAATGTTCCTCCCCTGTTAAGGGGAGCTTGGAGGGGTTAAAGTGTGATTTTTTATCGAGCTTAACTCGATTTTATCTTATATTTTACCAACTAAATCCAAGCCCGGCTTCAGTGTATCTTTGCCTGGTTCCCAATTAGCTGGACAAACTTGATCACCATATTTGTTCACAAATTGCGCGGCTTGCAATTTGCGTAAAAGTTCTTTGCCAGATCTACCAATGCCATTGGCGTGTATTTCCATAGTTTTTAAAAGGCCCTCTGGATCGATAATGAAAGTGCCGCGTAGAGCTAAACCCTCGCCCTCAATATATACTCCATAGTCGCGAGTAATATTGCCAGTCGGATCGGCTACCATGGGAAAGTTAATTTTTTTAACTGCTTCCGAACTATCGTGCCAGGCCTTGTGAGCGTAGACAGTGTCTGTGCTGACTGACAGCACCTCAGCATTTAGTTTTTTTAGTTCTTCGTAGTGGCTAGCCAGATCTTCAAGCTCTGTGGGACAGACAAAAGTAAAGTCAGCTGGGTAAAAAAATAGTATTACCCACTTACCTTTGTAGTCAGATAGTTTGATATTTTTTATTTCTTCATTGTGGTAGACCTCGGTCGCAAAATTTGGTGCTTTGGCATTAATTTTTGGAGTGCAGTTCCAGCAAGTAGATTCACCGCAGCCAGATTCACAGCCATTGCCACAACATTCTTTATCTTCGTGCATATTTTTTATAATTAAATTTATTTAAATTTTTTGTATTGCTCATTAATTTTATCCCAATTGATAATTGGCCAGATATTTTCTAAATATTCAGCGCGACGATTTTGGTATTTGAGATAATAGGCGTGTTCCCAAACATCAAAGCCAAACAGAGGAGTGTAGCCCGTGGAATACGGGCTGTCTTGATTGGCTGTTTTATCAATAATTAATTTACCTTTATCTAGGGACAGCCAAGCCCAACCAGAGCCAAATACTGACATGGCCATCTTGGTAAAGCCCTCTTTAAAATTATCAAAACTTTCGAAAGATTCGTTTATAGCTTGCAGTAATTCTCCTTCTGGCATCTGGCCTTTGGCCGGAGTCAGCGTTTCCCATAAAATATTGTGATGCAGGTGTCCGCCGGCATGGTTTTTTACAGCTAAGCGTACATCTTCTGGTACTTGGTCTAGTGATTTCAAAATTTCTTCAACGCTTTTTTCATACCATTCTGGGTATTTTTCTAGGGCCTTGTTTAGGTTGGTAGTATAGGCCTCATGATGCTTATCGTGGTGCACACGCATTGTAGCTTCATCAATATATGGCTCCAAAGCATTGTAAGCGTATGGTAAGTCAGGTGTTATAAATTGTTTGTTCATATGTTTATTTTTAATAATAAATTTTTAATTAGCCAAAATATTTTTCGCGATAAAATTTTATCAATTGTTCTATTTCTGGTATGACTTCTGGATTGCCGACACCAGCTTTGGTTTTTTTCTGGATTGCCTCAAGAGTGGTGGCTCCTTCCAAGACGGCCTCTTCGATATCGTGATCAGTGACTTGGGCAATCTTATCAATCATCCTAGCTTGTTCTTCGACAATACGGTTTTTTTGTTGGCTTTTTAGGAAATAATTATTAAGAGCGCTACGCAAGGCCTTGTCGCCCAAGACCGAACAATGAATTTTTCTAGTGGGCAAGCCCCCGAGGCGAGAAGTGATGTCTTGCGGTCTTATTTTGAGTGCTTGCTCAATCGGCATACCGCCGTTTTCTGCCACCATGACCGAGAGCATAGAGGTAGCGCCAATGGCTGAGGCACAACCAAAGGTCTGCCACTGCATTTTTTTTATTTTGTCATTTTTTTTATCTATCCAGACCCAGACCTTCATCATGTCACCGCAAGCTGGGGAGCCAATCATACCCAAGCCATCGTAGTCTTTGACTTTTGAAGCATCCATGACTAGATTTTTGGGTGTGAAAAAATGTTCTTTGACTATATCAGAATAGAGCCAAGATTCTTCTCCTTTTTTTGGTACAATGTCTGCTTGAGCGGCTAAGCTTTTTTTAGCAATTTTCTTTTTTGGTTTTTTATATGTAAGCATATTGTTTTATAAGTTAATAATTTCTCTGGGATATTTTTTTATGGAAGAATGTAAGGTATCCATATTGACACTGACCGGCGATGTCTGGCGCAATTTTTTTACTATAGGGGGCAGTTTTTTGGTCAGATAAATTAGATCGTCTTTAGTGGTGGAGCGTCCCAAAGTCAGGCGCAGTGAGCCATGGGCTGCTTCATAGGGTCTGCCCAAGGCCCTGATCACATGTGACGGCTCTAGGTCTTGCGCTGTGCAGGCCGAGCCAGTAGAGGCCTGAATGCCAATAGCATCTAAATAGAGAAGCAGAGCTTCACCCTCAATGTCTAGGATAGAGATATTAATATTATTGGGCAAGCGTTTTTGGGTGTGACCATTGAGCAGTGTTTTTGGTATGGTAGTTAGTATTTTTTTTATCAACCAATCTCTTAAAATAGTTAATCTTTTGTTTTCGCTTTCTTTTTTGGTTTCAGCAATTTTTAAAGCTGTGGCCAAGCCCACTATACCGGGTACATTTTCCGTACCTGAGCGCCAGTTTTTTTCTTGTCCACCACCGTCAACCAGGGCTTTGAGTGGGGTGCCTCTTTTTACATAAAGAACGCCGACTCCCTTTGCTCCATATATTTTGCTGCCATTGATGGTCATCAGATCAAGGTGTAATTTTTCTACATTGAGGTCCAAAGCTCCGGTGGCTTGGCAAGCGTCAGTATGGAAATATATGTGGGGCAATTTTTTTGTTTTTCTTTCTTGATTAATCTTTTTTAATTTAGCGCCAATTTCTTGAATGGGCTGGATAGTGCCCACTTCATTGTTGGCGGTCATGATGCTAATCAAAGCGGTATTTTTTTTGATAGCGGACCAGAGCTTGTCCATCATAATCAAACCATCAGCATCCACTGGCACTAGCGACACCTCATGTCCTTGGTTTTTTAGAGCTTGGGCAGCATTCAAAACAGCGTGGTGTTCGAAATTGGAAGTGATGATGTGGGCTGGTTTTAGATTGCTAGCCAAAACAACACCCTTGATAGCTAGGTTAATACTTTCTGTGCCACCGCCAGTAAAAATTATTTCTTCTGGCTGGCAGTTGAATATTTTAGCCACAATTTGACGAGAATCATCTAGGGCGTGCTTGGCCTTTTGCCCCAAAGAGTACAAAGCTGAAGGATTGCCAAATTCCCGAGTCCAGTATGGCTCCATGGCCTTGACCACCTTGATGTCAGTAGGTGTAGTGGCCGCATGATCTAGATATATATTTTTTTTCATATAGTTTTTATTATTGCAAAATTAGGTGCCAGGATATTAGAGCACCAATATTTTACCCGCCTCGCCAAGACGAATCCACTTAGCCGAACGAAGCGAGGATGGCTTGGCTCGTCGAGGCGGGAAAATTTTTGGAGAAGCATTATTTTTTTGGCGGATGAATCTGTTGGCCAGCGTCATCATAGATAATGATAGCGTTCACTGGGCAACTTTGGGCGGCTTGTAAGATGACTTTTTCATCTTCGCCTTTCAGATTTTTGATTACAGCAATGCCCTTATCATCCAATTCAAAAGTATTTGGCGCGATGGCCACACAAGAGGCCACACTAATACAAGCTTCGCGGTCTATTTCTATGCGCATATATATGATAGTTTATTTGTTTAGGTACTTTATATCTTAGCATAATTAATAAAAAAAGCCATTTTTTGGTTGACAAAAGCATTTTTTTGTGCTAATATTATATATGTAAGTTTAAATTGGCTTCCGCCCCATTGAGAGGGCGTAGGCCATTTTTTATTAAATAATTAAACAATTTATGAGCACTCAAGTTAAATCTTTTCGTCTAATAGTCCGTCCCGGAGACGCCAAATTGCGGTCTAGTGACTATTGGGCCATTGTAATTTTGTGCGCCGTTGGTAGCGCTACCTTGATTTTTATGGTTAGTCAGGGGGTTTAAAATATATTAATCATTAAAAAAACAAAAACATGGAAGAACAAAAACAAAATTGCCAGATGAAGTCGTGGAGAATGTATGTTGATCACGATAATCCTGAGGCGCAAAGCCATGAAAATTGGTCAGTGCTGACCCTGACCATGTTAAGCTACTTTGTCTTAATTACAACTTGGATAACGTGATGATAAAATAACTAATTAAAATAAAAACAAAAATATGAAAGCCCTTGATTATATTTTATTGCTCTTTAGTTGGGCTAGTTTCGCTCTTTATTGCTAAAAAATAAATAATTATTAACATAAAAATAAATGCACTAAAATCAGAGGCCTACCTAAAATAATAATTTTTTTAAAAATAATCTTCACCTCTGTGGAGGTTATTTTTTTATTAGATAATAATGCCCATTTCTGCTATAATATTATCAATAAACAATTTTTATACTATGCAAACTAAGCAAAACTTAAGTTGGAAAATAGGTGGTGAAGCTGGCTTTGGCATCAAGTCGGCTGGCATGATGCTGGCCAAAATATTCATGAAGGCCGGTTATGAGACCTTTGACTATACTGAGTATCCATCTTTGATTCGTGGTGGCCACAATACTTACCAAGTGATGGTTGACGCCTTGGAAGTCAACAGTGTCACTAGAGAAGTTGATATTTTGGTGGCCTTAAACAAAGAAACTATTGATTTGCACCGCGCTGAGCTGACTATTGGTTCAATGGTCATATATGATAAAGATAAAATAAGCAATATCCGAACTATTGAGGGCATAATTTTTTTACCCCTTGCCCTGACCACGCTGGCTAAGCAAGCTGGAGGTGAGTTGATGCGCAATGTAGTGGCTTTGGGGGCTACTTTGGCTGTGTTGGAGCAGCCGAGGAATTTTGCCGACCAAGTAGTCAAAGAAACTTTTGGTGATAAGGGGGGAGAAGTGGCAAAAAATAATTTGCAGGCATTGTCCATGGGCCACAAAGAAGCCAAAAAAGTTTATCAGGAAAAATTCAAGTGCTCTCTGCCACCAAAGCAAAAAAATAATAATATTTTGATTGCCGCCAATGAAGCTTTGGCCTTGGGGGCAGTGGCTAATGGTTTGAATTTTTATGCTGGCTACCCCATGACACCCTCTTCTTCTATTTTGCAATACATAGCTAGTATTGCCCAAAAAGCCGGCATTGTATTCAAGCACGCTGAAGATGAAATATCAGTTATTAATATGTGCTTGGGCGCGGCTCATGTCGGTGCCCGAGCTATGACGGCTACTTCGGGCGGTGGTTTCGCTCTGATGACTGAGGCCTTGGGCCTAGCTGGCATTACTGAGACGCCACTGGTCATTGTTGATTCTCAGCGACCTGGTCCAGCTACGGGCCTGCCTACTTGGACTGAGCAGGGTGATTTGCAATTTATGTTGCACGCGGCTCCGGGAGATTTTCCAAGGATTATTATGGCTCCGGGCGATACAAGAGAAGCTTTTCAAATGGGAGCTGAGGCCTTGAACTTGGCAGAAATATATCAAACACCGGTTATAATTTTGCTGGACAAATTTTTGTCCGAGGGCTCAAGCACAGTGCCAGAATTTAGCACCCAAGGCTTGAAAATAAAACGAGGAAAATTATTGAGTCAGGAGCAGCTAAACAAATTAAGCAAATTTGAGCGCTACAAGTTGAGTGCCGATGGTATTTCTGCTCGTGCTTTGCCAGGCATGAAAAATGGTTTGTTTATAGCCAATAGCGATGAGCATGACAGTGGTGGCTACTCCAGCGAAAATGCTCAGAATCGCCAACAACAAGTAGATAAGCGCGCGGCTAAATTGCAGAGTTTTGCTAAAGTAATGCCCGAGCCAGTGATCTACGGCAATCCCAAAGCCAAAAAAACCGTAGTGGTTTGGGGCTCTACTAAAGGGCCAGTACTCGATGCTTATCATCTACTATCAAAGAAACAACAATCCAATATAAAAATATTACAGCTCCAATATATTTGGCCTTTGGCTACAAATTTTGTAAGCAATGTGTTGCGTCACTACAAGCAGATACTGCTGATTGAGAACAATAGCAGCGCTCAACTTGGCCAGCTCATTGCTCAAGAAACAGGGATTATTATAAAAAATAAATTATTAAAATATGATGGTCGTCCATTTTTTAGGGAAGAAATAATAAAAGCGTTAAGTAAATTATAATATGTTGACTGACAAAGATTTTTTAACAAAACATCAGCCCACTTGGTGCCCGGGCTGTGGCAATTACGCTATTTGGATTGCCATGCGCCAGGCCCTAGCCGAACTCAACCTTGATCCACATAAGGTTTTGATTGTCTATGGAGTTGGTTGCTCTGGGAATGATACTAATTTCATCAAGACCTATGCTTGGCACTCTTTGCACGGTCGAACACTGCCCACGGCTATTGGCGCCAAGCTAGCCAACAAAGATTTGACCGTGATTGCCATGGGTGGCGATGGTGATGGCTATGGTGAGGGTTTGGGGCATTTTTTGCATGCCATCAGAGGCAATGTCAACGTTACCTATGTAGTGCATGATAATAAAGTATATGGCCTGACTACTGGTCAGACAGCGCCGACTTCTGATCGGGGCTTTAAGAGCAAGTCAACACCAGAAGGCACACTAGATACAGCGGTCAATCCTATTGCTTTGTCGTTAGTACAGGGTGCCAGTTTTGTGGCTCGCGGATTTTCTGGTCAAGCCGGACACTTAAAAAATATTTTTAAAGACGCCATTTTGCACCAAGGGTTTTCTTTGGTGGATGTTTTTCAGCCCTGCGTGACATTCAACAAAATAAATACTTTTAAGTGGTTTTTTGACAGATTATACAATCTAGATGAAAAAAAAGATTTTAGTAAAAATAATTTTCAACAAGCTCTCACAGAGAGCATGATTTGGGGCGAAAAAATTCCTTATGGTGTTTTTTATCAAGACCAAAAGCCAGAATACGTGGCCAGCTTGCCGCAGTTGCAGGGGTCAGCTTTGGTGAAAAGGCCAATGAAGGTGCGAGATATTACCAAGCTAATGTATGAATTTAGATAATAAAAAATATAATTATAGTCAGGGCTTTACCATGCTGGAATTGGTAATTATTGTTTCACTGCTTTTGGTGTTGGGAGTGGCTGTCACTATCTGGATAGATCCAGTGACCAGAATAAGTAATGCCAAAGATGCCAAAAGGCGTGACGATGTCATGGTTTTGAGTGCGGCTTTTACTGATTATGCTCAGAGCCACAAAGGCGCTTTGCCTATTTTGGGGGAAGTGACCACTGAAAAAAAGGTAATCTGTAATACACAGTCAGGAGTCAAACTAACTTGCGATACCAGCACTGAGTACTGTTTGAAGATCGATGATGCTAGTTTTTTTACAAAAAATATTACTAATTTGCCAATTGATCCAGACAAATCAGTTGATAGCAATACAGGTTATTATATAAAAAAAGATGAAAATAATAATATTAGCATAGGAGCTTGCGAGAATAGTTCTGGCTACATATATGACAGGCCACAATTGCGTTCTACTTGTGATGCTTATGGCAGTGGTTATTGTTGGTATGGTGGCGGTGAATCTACTGCCAGTTGTGACACTATTTGCGCTAGCAATGACCTGACCTGTGTCAGTGCCTATACAGTTGATACTTTGTGCCTTATTGGTGATACTGGTAGTGCTTCTTATACTTGTCTGTCGGGGTGCATTGCTGGTGCTAGTGGTAAGGCGCCGGGTTGGTCTGATGATAATTCTTGTGCTTATCAACTTAACGCTCTTAATTGTAGTGGTTCAAATGATATATATGCTGTTTGCCCCTGCCAATAAAATATAAATTTTTAAAACAGCCAGAATTAAATGTCATTGCGAGCCCCATCGAGCTGAGCTCGATGGGGCGTGGCAATCCACGCTTGTAGATTGCCACGCTCACTTTGTTCGCTCGCAATGACGACGAGATGGGCGTTTTTTGATTTTAGGAAGCATATTGTGTTATAATAAATAGCAACATACCTTATGTTTCTGAAAAAAATCCAACATCATTTTATCTTTTTTTTCTTGACTTTTGTGCTTTTGGCCCAAAGCTTGATTTTTGTGGTTTCTCAAGCAGTGCCCCTAAAATTTTATGATTTGAAAGCATCTTGGCTTGAGCCGTCTAGTGGTCAGACCCTAGTAGTTGGTCAAAACATTGATTTGAGTGCTAAACTGGAATCAAAAAATAAAAAAATTGGTTCAGTGTATTTTGTTTTAGCTGATGCTGATAAAAATTTTGTGGTTAATTTTGAAACACAAAAAAATAGCGAAAATATTTATAGTAGTTTATCATCTTGGGACACAAATCAATGGCCAGTTGGGGCGTATAGTCTCAGTGTCCGAGCCAGCATTATCAACGAACAAGGGCAGATAATCGATCAAGAAGAATCAGCCCCAGCTTGGGTAATGGTAGTTTCTCTGGAAGAGTATAATAAGCTAGCGGTAAATAATACTCCTAGTATTTTATCTGGCTCAGTGGTGAATGATGGTGGCGGTTCAGAAACAACTGGCGATGACTCTGGTGTTGATAGTGCTGTGCCAATTGATACCAAAAATAATACAAGTACTAGCACCAAAAATCTTAACCCAACCAGTACCGCACCTACGGATACACCAAGTACTACTCCGACTAGTACCCAAGAATTAATTTCAGATTTGGAGCTAGTCACCCCAGAAAATAATACCACGATTACTAGCAAAAATATTTTGGTCAATTTTTTGACTAATTTTTCTTCGGACAATGTGACCATTGAGTTTATCAATACTGATAATGCAGCTATTAGCACTAGGTCTCTATCACTAGAAAAAACGGATGGCTATAATTGGGTAAAAAACATTGAACTAGATGACACATTTGTTAATGGTTCATACAAGTTGTTGATATCAGTCACCATACCGAGTAGCAATTTGTCGTTGAACAAAACTTTTGATTATGATTTGGACGTGCCAAGTCAGATTAAGCCAGAAGATTTGTTTATGAATTTGGTAAATTTGCCAAGCAATGTCTCCGGACAAGTTGGTTTGCGAGCCGAGGCCAATGCTAACATTCCTAATTTAGATTTTGTCATTGAAGACAGTATAAATCACCTTGAAGCTTTGCGTGTCAAAGGTATAAATACAACTTCTTCTAGTACGATAGGAGCTAGTTTTATGGCAGTTTGGGATACAGCCGTGCTGCCCAATAGTAATTATTTAATCTATGTCGAGTCGAAGATTGAACAACAGAAAGTTGGTAGCACCAAGCAACTGGTCACAGTTTATAATCTCAAAAATGATAAGCAGGCCACTTCAACGCCAGTAGATCTTGAAAATGAAAGTGTTCAGGCAACTACCACACCAACTAACACTAGTAGCATAGCCAGTGATTTAACACCCAGTGCCGAGGGTAGCATTGATTGTCAGCGTTCAGGTATTAGTGATCCGGTTTTGTGCCAAAAATATCAGGCCGATCTTAATAATTCTTTGCCGAAGGTCTGTGTTGAAAAAAATATTTTTAATGGCCCAGAATGCGAAAAATATATTTTTGCTAATGAAAGCAATGGTTGTTTGGACCAAAAAATTAGCGACAATATAAAATGCCGTGATTATTTGTATAAAAAATATAGCATTGGTCTGCAATGCAATATCAGCGCTACCAGCACTTGTCAGCAAGTCGTGTCGGAAAAATATATTGCTCGCTTGGCCTATCTAGTAGAACAAAAAAATAAATATTTAGCAGTTGTTGCTAGCTTGGCAGAGCAAAGCTTGACTCTGAATTCTTTTCAGGAAAAAATATTAGCCGCCAACTTGGCTAGCACCAGTTTACCTTTGATAGCCAGTGATAAATATATTGAGATTTTGAAAATAAAAAATAATAATATTTTAGACCTTTCTGAAAATTTGTTTGTCAGCTCACCGGCTGCCTTGATGGGCGACAAAGATGGCGATGGCTTGCCCGATGACTTGGAGAGTTATTATGGCACAGATCCGAATAAAGCCGATACAGATTCCGATAGTTTTGCCGATGGGCAAGAAGTGCTTAATAATTATAACCCTTTAGGCGCAGGTAAACTGGATAAAGAAAGAACAGCTCTTGATCAAGTTGTTTTAGCTAAATTATTTTTGGAAGAGCCAAAAACCAGCGCTCTTTTGGCCGATAGTAATTGGCAAATAGCCGAGGCCAATTCAGCCGACGGTAGTATGAAGCTTAGCGGTCAAGCTACGCCAAACACTTGGGTCAATATATTTGTGTATAGCGACATACCGTTTTTAGCCACTACCAAAACAGACATCAATGGTAATTGGTCTTACAGTATTACTGATCCACTGACCGAGGGTGTGCATCAAGTTTATATTGCTAGCAATGATAAAAATGGCAAACTGTTGGTTCAATCAGCGCCGTTGACTTTCTTGGTGGCCAACATAGATAATGATCTGCCACCAGTGGGCGCCGGTCAACAAGTCAATGTCACCAGTGATACGACAAGTGAAAAAAGTTGGACAGTTTACTATATTATTGGCGGTACGTTTTTATTTCTAGTTTTGTTGGGTATTATCCTGCTGTTTATCAAACAGCGGCGTCAAAGGCCAGATAATATGGTTTTGGAAGCCACTGAGTCAATGGATTTTCCAAAAAAATCAGCAGTAGAGGAGAAGCCAGTGGACATAAAAGTGTTCAATGCGCCATCAGCAGAAATAAAATTACCAGAAGTTTTATCAGAGACACCACCTGCTGTAGAAATAAATAATAATCAAGAAAAAACCCCTATTCTCTAGGGGCTTTTTTATTTTAAGTTGTTTAGTGATTCTTTGATATTTTTTGATTCCTGCAAATAGTGTCCCAAGATGATTATATCAGCTCCAGCTTTCTTAAAAGCTTTAAAGTTTTTTTCATCCACTCCGCCGTCGATGGCTATTTTTGTTTTGGGATATTTTTTTCTTAATTTTTTTATCCTGATTAAACTATTGGTGTGAAATTTTTTTCCTTGAGCCCCAGGATTTACGCCCATGATCTGGATAGTGTCAAAATATTTGGCAACTTTATCTATTTTGCTAAGCGGAGTTTCAGGATTCAGACAAAGTCCGGTTTTTATTTTTTTCTTTTTTAGATAGTCAGTGAGACAGATAATGGAATTTGGATCTGGCAGGGCTTCATAATGCCAGATTATTTTTTTGACCTTGTTTAGTTTTTCCCAAAGAACAATATATTTAGCCACATCATTGACCATCAAATGTATTTCCAAATCATGTTGGGCAGTAATTTTTTTTATACCTTTTGGTTTGATATTACTTTTATTTTTGACAAACTGGCCATCCATGATATCAATCTGCGCATAATCAAAAAAGGGAGCGACTTTATGCCATTCCTGCAAAAATGTTTTTTTGTTTTTGGCCAGTACGGACGGGACTATTTTCATTAACTTAGTTTTTTTATTCTTCTAGTGTGTCTTTCTTCCCCAGAAAATGGAGTTTTTAAAAATTGATCAACAATATTTAAAGCGTGGTCAGTGTTTAAAAATCGGCCAGCTAGGCAGAGGATGTTGCTGTCGCTATCATGACGCGCGACCATGGCTGATTCAACAGAAAAACCCAAAATAGCGCGGATTTTTTTGTGGCGATTAGCAGCAATTGACATGCCGTGTCCTGAGCCGCAAATCAAAATGCCAAAATTATCTTTGCTGGCAGCTACTGCTGTTGCTACTTTTTTGGCATAGTCAGGATAGTCATCGTCAGATTTCAGTTGGGTTGCTCCAAAATCTTGATACTTGAAGCCCTGTTCATCCAGGTATTTTTTGATGGCTGTTTTTAATCTAAAGCCAGCATGATCAGCGCCCAAGTAAACTTTGAATTGTTTATCCATATATTTTCTACTATTTTATTACTTAAACTTTAGCACATTTTGGCAAGTTTTACCATTGACCTTTTGATACTTTGCTGTTATAATTGCCGATGTTTATTTGAAAAAATAAGCATTTATTGCTTTTTGGCTCCTATAGTTTCGCCCACAGGGCGACCACCCCGTGGGTGGCAATGGACAAAGCATTTTTACAAAAAACCACATTTTATTTATTAGTCCCGGTAGTTCAATGGATAGAATAGAAGCCTTCTAAGCTTTAGATCCAGGTTCGATTCCTGGCCGGGGCACCAGATAATTTTATGTTATAATTTATTTGTATGGTGCCTATGGTGTAACGGTTAACACAGCGGGTTGTGGTCCCGCTGATAAGGGTTCGATTCCCTTTAGGCACCCCATAAAAACTTCTCACGCTGTTGAGGAGTTTTTGTTTATAATTTTTTTACAAAAAGAAAACCGGTGGCCGACAGTATGTCGTCAGCCACCGGCCCTTTCGTTGTTACGCAGTCTGTTCGGCCTCAACGATCTTCATCAGAAGGTCATAATCGTTGGCCAGATCAGATGCGCGTATGAGGCGTCTCCCAGTGTTGATCTCTACCCGGTAGAATTCGATGGGGGTCACATGGTGTGTGGGGTTGCCACCTTTCCACATGATCTGTACTTCACCGGGAAGGTAGTAGGCGTTGGCTCCTTGAGGAGCAAGTGCTCGCACCTCCTTGATGTCATACTTGAAGAAGCCATGGTATCCACCGACAGCCGTCTTGAAGGTTTCAGGACCTCCATGAATGCGCTCGGCTGATGTGACCATGAATTCTGGCTCGTGAGTATCCATCATAGCACCGATCTTCGGGTACTGGGTGAACAAGGTACCAGCGTCGATACGGGTCAGGGGATAGAACCCATCAGGAAGCGGCGGTTCGCTGACCGGGATCATCAGTGACTTCCAGTGACGGCGGATGGCACCATGAATATCCAGTCCAGGATGCACCGAGTCGAGTGATCCACCATCTTGGATTGCGAGAAATCGCACACTGTTCCACCACTCATGAGCACTCACCTCGTTGCACATGCACGGGACTTGCGAGTCCTGGTGGCTCAGGTTCATGAGGCTGCCAGTGGAGAGCAGGTGGGCTAACGGTAAGTCGTACCTATCAAGCTGTGGCGTGGTCAGTGCGCCGGTGCGAGGATCGCAGAAACCGTAGGTGCAGTTGCTTGCATCATCGCACTGGATGATGAAAGGATCAACAACTTTACCATGTCCCTGCTCGACGTGGTATTGACGGGCATGCTCTGCGTGCCACAGGATGTAGCGCTCCCAATCTTGTCCTAGACGAGCCCGAAGTAGAGGGTTCTGCAGAGCCCGGCTGGCCCGCAGTTGCCGATAGAAGAAGTACTGATCACTGAGAAGCAGTGGATCGAACTTGATGATGCTTACTTCGCCGTAGTGTCCTTCCTCGAGCTTCCGGAACTCCTCCTTGGAGATGCGGCCGCCACTACGATTTCGCGCCTTGTCGTTGAAGTGGAATTTGTAGGTTTTCAGGATACCATCCAGAGTTGCCATTGGACCGACGCCATGGGCGACGATGAGGATGCGAACCCCACCCTTGCTGTAGCCGAGATACTCGGCCGTCAGCGTGGTGAAGTACATTCTCCATGGTACATCTCCTGGCTTTGTTGCCAAACGAGCCGTGACGATGTCAGGCATCGTTGCGATGCGACCGTCTGTTCCAGCGAATTCGCTGGCCTGTTTGAAAGCTGGTACAAGACCGTCTGCGTGGTAGAAAGCCATTGCCGACAAAGAACCAACCTTCTTGCTTGCCATTGTAATGCCTCCCTTTCCCTTTCAAGGATTTAGGATGGATGGGGTTATCCCCCAGCAAGACATTGTCCCAGGAATTAGGGACCATATAATATACATAACGTTCGCTATTTTGTCAATCATAGTTCTAACGCTCTAGGAAATAAAAAATAACTCAAAATATAATTTTTTTAAATTGTCAAAAAATAATCCCGTGTATAAAAATATTTACATAGCTATAATAGGGGCTTCGTGGTATAGTATAGTTTATAGAGACAGTATAATTATTAAATAAAAACATTATGAACCTTTTAATAAATTGGATAATTTTGACCCTAGGGGTATTAGGAACTGCCTATATTTTGCCAGGAGTTTCGGTTGGTGGTTTTTGGGCCGCTTTTATAACAGCGTTAGTTTTGGGCGTTGTGAATGCCGTTATCAAGCCAATATTATTGTTTTTGACTCTACCAATAAATATTTTGACGCTGGGTCTTTTTACCTTTGTAATCAATGCATTATTGATACTCTTGGTATCGGCTATTGTCCCAGGGTTTAGTGTGGTAAATTTTTGGTGGGCACTTCTATTCAGTATAGTGATAACAGTTTTGGTTTATATTTTGAATAAAATAGTTAAATAATATCCTCTAAATTTCAGCACAAGTTGGTTCTGAGGCGCTCCGCGCATTCCATCAAAAAGTCATTCCACTCGGGATGATTTTTTGATATACTCAAGGTGTCATTGAAATAAAAGTATGAAAATATTCGTTATAATAATTATTTTGGTTCTAGTATTCTTATTGTTATTATCAATGGGTTTGCTTTCCGGGTATGACCTTGGTCCAGAAGAAATACTTTTAAAATTATTTGGCAATTAAATTAATTTATGAAACCACAAGAAATAAAAAAAGTAGTTCAAGATAGCTACGCCAAACTGGCCAAGCAGTCCTCTGCTTGTGGTTGTAAATGCAGTTGTAGTTCAGATACTAGCCAGGTAATTTCCAAAAGCATTGGCTACTCTGATGAAGAGATGGAGGCCGTGCCAGAAGCCAATATGGGTTTGGGTTGTGGTAACCCAATTGCTATTGGAAAAATTAAAGCCGGAGACATTGTTTTGGATCTTGGCTGTGGAGCTGGTTTTGATGCATTTTTGGCCGCCAAAAAAGTCGGTGATACCGGTAAGGTTATCGGTGTAGATATGACTCAAGAAATGATTGTCAAAGCTACTATTTTGGCTAATAAGTATAAGTATAATAATGTTGAATTCAAATTAGGAGAGATCGAAAACCTACCAATAGATAATAATTCCATTGATATTATTATTAGCAATTGCGTAATAAATTTAGCGCCTGATAAATTAAAAGTTTTCCAAGAGGCCTACCGTGTTTTGAAGCAGGGTGGCCGGATGTATATTTCGGACATTGTTTTATTAGAGGAATTATCCGAGGAGCAGAGGAGCGATGAAGATTTGATAGCCGGCTGTGTGGGTGGCGCTCTTTTGAAGGATGATTATATTGCTAAAGTTAAGCAAGCTGGTTTGCAGGTAAATATTTTGGGTGAGAATAAAGAAATCAGTAAAAAACAATACCAAGGATTGCCACTGGAAAGCTTGTCTTTAGAAATTGTTAAAGCATAATATTTTTAAAAACCACTCCCGGTAGCTCGTTGGGTGGTTTTTTGATATACTTAAATTAATATTATTAAATTATTAATATTATGTCAGTTCAAATTAGAGATATCCATGGCCACAAGGTATCTAGTGAAGAAGATGCCAAGGAGGGGCTTAATTATTTGGAACACAATATTCAAACAGAGGAAGCCAAAGTATTTTTTGATCAAGCTAAGCTCAAAGGTTCGGTCCAATTTGAAGATGGCAAGGGGCATAACTATACTCTATTATACAAAAAAGATAGTACTTACTGGGTCTACAAAAGAGCCGCTGATCAAAGTGGATGGTTTTGATATTGTCACCGGATTATTTATCAACTTAGAAACAAAAAATCACCCAGCCCTTTACGCTATGTCCGCCTTTGGCGGAAAGGGCTGGGTGATTTTATTGGGCATATTTATTTGGATACGATTAGCGCAATTTTTTTGGTGGGATCCATTTTTTTTAGAGTATTGTCCCAATCCGCTGAAGCTTTCTGTAAAACAGAAAAGGTATATTCATTGCCATCACCATTGTTGGTGCCCGGGTCATTGACTATGAAGGTGTTATCCCTGAAACCTCTGATGACTATCATGTGATAAGTTGGGCCATCTTCTAGATATTGGGGAATTCCCAATAGCTTGGCGTTTATGGGCAGTAAAATAGGGTGTCCTTTTAGCAATTCTTTCTTCAAATCTAAGGCCGTGTAGTTTTCAATTTGTTTAATTTTTAGTCCCAAAGCGTCTTGGGCCATTCTGGTCGTGGTTTTGGCTCCAGTGTCGGCATTGTAGCCCAAATTTTTTTCTTCCCATATTTTTAGGTTATCTATGGTTGCTTGAGTGGGGATAGCTGATATATTTTCCTTAGTATTACCATTCAAAAAAGCATTTACCATAGCTAAGCTAGTTTCTTCACAGTCTTCGTTTCTGCTCCAATCATTGGTCGGGGCTTGGGCGCTAAAAGGCACAGGAAGGATAAATGTCGCGGGAATATTTTTTGAATTTACAAATTTAAAAACATAAAAACCCACTCCTAGCAACAAAACAAAAATCATGCTGGCGTAAAGCAGGTGTGATTTTGTTATTTTATTTTTTAGCATTCCGCCGCTACTTTAGACCACTTTTTTTCCCCGAATCAATCGTAGCAAGATCACAATGATCGCTATGACTAGAAGGATATGGATGAGTCCACCCATGGTATAAGAAGTGATTAGACCGACAAGCCAAAGAACAATTAATATAATAACAAGAGTGTTTAGCATAATTTTTGTTGTTTAGGTTATTTAATGCGTGCAATTAAGTTCATTGTAGCATACTTTGTATATAATAGCACTTTTAATTCCAGAAAGACGGTCCTATCCCCTGAGTCCTCGTACTCAGGAGGATTTTTTGGTATAATTTAATAGTTATGATTATTAAGTTTGAATTATGAAAAAGATATTTATTATTTTTGGCATGGGCTTAATTTTCGTATTAGCTGGCTGTCAAATTTTACCAACAAAAAAAGTGGAAACCCCCAGTAATGTTTTATTAAACGAAACGCAAGATACGACTCTAGCCAATCCAGCATCTTCAAACTGTATTGCCAAGGGCGGCACCCTTGAGATCCGCAAGAGCAAAATTGGTGAATACGGAGTTTGTCTTTTTGAAGATAATCGTCAATGTGAGGAATGGGCACTACTAAGAGGTGAATGCCCAATGGGTGGTTTAAAAATCACCGGTTATCAAAGCGAGGCGGAGGTTTATTGTGCTATTACCGGAGGGCAACTGGAAGGCCTTGATACCAATGCTCCAACATGTAAAAGAATTGATGGCACGCTTTGTAATGCTCAAGCCAACTTTGATGGTGAATGCCCAGATCCGCATGACCCAAATCCAAACTCCGGTAATGTCGAGACGCCTTAATTATTATTAATTTTATTATATGAGCAAAAACAGCGGAGTTTCTAGCGGAGTTTATGGCTTGGCTTTTTTAGGCACTCTGGTTTATTACATCCAGCATGCTACCACTTTCTGGGTGGGCGTAGTTGGTTTCTTGAAAGCCTTGGTCTGGCCAGCTTTTCTGGTCTACAAGCTGATGGAGTTTTTAGGAATGTAAATTTAGAACGCTATAAAAAAACACCCAGCCCTTCGCGAAGGGCTGGGTGTTTTTTATGCTTAAGTTTTGGCCAAGTTATTTTTTAATCTTTTTTGGATTTGTTTTTGGGTTCATTTTTATCATCTTTGTTTTTTTGTCCCTGCTCATTATTTTTGTCATTATCACACTTATCCTCATTTT
This sequence comes from uncultured Gammaproteobacteria bacterium, assembly GCA_964540095.1. GTDB lineage: Bacteria > Patescibacteriota > Patescibacteriia > UBA1558 > GWA2-36-10 > CALMZN01. The sequence continues at coordinate 27,004 of CAZILH010000010.1, forward strand.
CCAACTTATGCTCCTTGATTTTTTTAGCGCGAGTCGTCACAGTAAGGGTGTTGGAGGCAGCCGATAGATTTCCAGCCTTGTCATAGGCCTTGACAGTGTAAGTATAGGTGGTAGAAGCAGTTAGACCAATGTCATTGTAATGGTTATTTTTGACAGTAGCTATTTCAATGCCGTTTCGGTATATTTTATAACCAGCCACTTTTTTATTATCTTTAGATTTTTTCCATTCTAGATTGATATGCTTGTAGGAAATAAGGTGAGCTTTTAGTTTTTTTGGCGCGCTAGGTGCTTGGGTATCAGTTGATGTGGCTAGAGTGGTGGCAGATACTGTGTTGGAGCTAGCTGATCGATTGCCAGCCGCATCATAGGCCTGGACAACATAGCTGTAGGTTGTAGAGGCAGTTAGACCGACATTATTGAAGTTATTATTTGGCACATTGGCAATCTCAGTTCCGTTTCTAAAGATGGCGTAGCCAGTCACAGCAATATTGTCTGTAGAAGTAGCCCAGTTTAGGTTTATTTGAGTGGCCGAGACTACATTGGCGACCAAATTAGTAGGCACGGATGGCATTGTGCTGTCAGTGGAGGTGGCCAGGGTAGTAGCCAAAACCGTTGTCGAGCTAGCTGATCGATTGCCAGCAGCATCAAAGGCCTTGATTAGATAGCTATAGGTAGTTGAGGCAGTTAGTCCGGTATTATGAAAGGTAGTATTGGTGGTTGTGGTTAGCTCGCTTCCGTCTCTAAAGATAGCATAACCAGTGACGCCAACATTATCAGTGGCCGCTGCCCAAGCTAGGTTTATTTGAGTTGGTGAGATAGTAGCGGCTGTCAGGTTAGTCGGTATAGTAGGCGCGCTGGTGTCCACGATAGTCAAATCGCCGATGTAGTAGCTGGCCAGCGTGTTGTTGGGGTTGGTGCTACTAGAGTGTTGAGTTGTAAAACTAGTCGTTCCATTGGTGCCACACAAAGCAATAATGGCGCTTGATCCACCGGGATGCAGAGCTATGTAGCTCGTCAAGTTGTAGACTTTATTATTTACTATTGTCCAGCAGTCAGTGCTGGTATTGTGTGTTTGCACTTGGGCTAGGGTGTAGTTTGTGGCCTCAGCAATGTGAGCCAAAGAGGCAGTCCAAATTATGACTACCAAAACCGCAAGTATACTTAGTATTCTTTTCATAAGTTTCTTGTTTAATAATTAGCGCTATATAAATTAATACAAAGCTATTAAAATTTTGTTACATTATATAGACAAAGCGGGGAGTTTGTTGTAATGTGTTTTAATAGTGATACATTTTGTCTATTTATTTGTATAATATTTATGGGAGAGCCACAAAGTAGCTTTATTGGCTATTATGAACAATACAAAAACAAAATATTTGTCTATTTTTTGTATCGTGTTAATTTTAACCGGGCTGTGGCTGAGGATTTGACTTCTGAGGTTTTTTTGAAGGCCTTGAAAAATTTTGACACTTTTGATAAAAATAGATCATTCCAATCATGGATTTATGCCATTGCTCATAATCATTTGGTGAATCATTATCGAGTAGCCAATCGAGAAACTGAACTGCTGGAAAATCAATTTTTGACTCAACGTGAACTGGACCAGATAGACCAAAAACAAGAGTTGGAGCGAGTGCTTGGAGCCATAAAAAAAATGATTGATAGTGATAGGGAAATTTTATTGTTACGTTTTGTGGATGAGCTGTCCAATTCAGAAATTGCCTCTTTACTCCAAAAAGATGAAGGGGCAATTCGTACCAAAATGAGTCGGGCACTAGTTAAATTAAGAGAAATATTGGAACAATAATATGGAAGATTTAGAAAAAAATTTATCAAATCTACCAAAATACAAGCTTAGCAGTCAAGCTGATTTTAAAATAAAATTTAAAATCTATCTATTTATTTTTACCAAAAATTTGCAAAGATTTTTTAGTTTACTGGTTATTAAAAATGTCTTGTTAAGAAAGGCAACCTTTGCTTTATTAATTGTTATTGTTGTTTTGAGCAGTACGGTTTTTTATGCTTCAGCCAATGATAATATAACTTTAGGGGACACTTTTTATCCGCTAAAAAAGACCATTGAAAATGTTGAGCAGCAACTTTCTCTTACCAAAACCTCTCAGGTTGATACTTTGGGTAAATTTTCAGAAAGAAGACTTAAAGAAGCATTGAATTTGTCCCAAAGTGATTCTGGTGACCATACCATTGATGAAAATGTGGCCGTTAGTAACAACATCAAACAGACAATCAGTGAGGCAGTTGATAATGTTGGTTCCGCCATCAAGACCTCACAAAAAATAACCAACACAAAAAATGCTCAAAAAGCCAAGGAGTCAATAAAGAAAAAAAATAAAGATATTATGCAATATTTAGATAATATCGGAAATATTGCGCAAGAGAATCAGGATAAAGAGGTGATGGATAAGGTCAGAGAAGCCAAAAAAACTATCGACAAATACAATGAAGAATTGGATAAAGACGGCGAGGATGAAGAAAATATAATTAAGCCGGCAAATAAGGATAGTGGTGACAGTCAAAATAGAAAAAAACAAAATAATACAGATGATAAAGAAAATGAATCAGAACGTGATTCGGATAGTGTAAATTCAAACAATGAATCAATAAAGGACGCGAATGATCACTATGGAAATGATTCTCCGGAATTTGAGCAAGGGGATTGATTTTATTCTGATAAACAGCTATAATAGCTGATATTTATAATTTATAAAAATAACTTATATGGCACATAGAATTGCGGTGGGAACAGATAGACAAAAATCACGCTCCAAAAAAACCCCAAAAAGATTGGAAATAAAAAGATTGATGCTCGAGGCCAAAGCCGCCAAAAAACACAAAAAGGGCTAATTGGAGTTTTTCTGTCCACATAAATTATTATTTTTTGAACCAAGATCGCCGATTTGGCGATTTTTTGTTATACTAATTAGGCAATTATTAAATAAATAAAAATATGTCTCCAGAAAAAATACCTAATAACATTATAAAATTAGATCAAAATAGAATAAATCAAGCCTTTCAAGATCGTTTAGAAAAAACTGGTGAAATAGATGGTATTATGTCGGATGTAGGTGAACAAATGGCTATACACGAAGAACGTCGTGAGGCCGGCAAAGAAACAAGGGGTAAGTGGTCTATTTGGGTTGTTGATCAGGCAGAGGACGAGGTTGATGGTGTCAATCCAGTTCGTTTTATCGTTGGTAAAGATGATAGTGGAAAATTTATTTTAATGCCAAACGATACAGAACATATGCATCAAGAATTTATTTTTTCTACCGACAGAGAAGCTGAGGCAGCGCAGCGCGATTTAGGGCAACAGTTTCCAGAAATCAAAGCAGGTAATTTTAGGGTATTGTGCGGGGGTATAGACGAGGAGCAATTAGATCAGCCACAACTAAGGGTGATTGATGGCGCTAAGAAAGATAATAAATAAAAATATGGAAAATATAAAAACACACTCAAAAGCAACCCGCTTGTTTTATTTCTGGGTCGGTATTATCGCTACTTTTTCTTATAGGATTATTATTGTGCTGAATTTTTATAGTAATACTTGGGTAAAAATATCTTGGTATATTGGCAC
>CAZILH010000011.1:0-30188 GCA_964540095.1 uncultured Gammaproteobacteria bacterium
TTTTGGTGTCAGCTTTTGCTGAAGCCATTGCTATTTACGCTTTGATTATTGCTTTCAGTATCAAATAGATTTTTTTGACTGCCCTCATATATTCGGGCGGCTCGCTGGCCATTGTCATTGCGAGGAGACTGAGCAGAGCTCGGGCGACGAAGCAATCTACCAGCTTGTAGATTGCCACGCCCCGCATTCGCGAGGCTCGCAATGACGATTGAAGTCAGTGAGTCACACCACAGAAGATTTATATTGAGGGCGGGACTAAGTAATTTATTTTATGGAAATATTGCAATTATTTGGAGTGGACTGGAGATTAATGCTAGCGCAAATATTTAATTTTGCGATTGTGGCTTTTGTTTTGTGGCGTTTTGCTATCAAGCCATTGATGGTCAGCATGGAAAAAAGGAATCAAGAAATTGAGCAGGGCTTGAAAGATGCCGAAAAATCTACGCAGAAATTAGCCGAATCAGATCGTGAAATAAAAAAGAGCTTGCAGGAAACTCAGACCAAGGCCATGGAGATAATCATGCAGGCCAAAAAAGACGCTGAAGCAGAAAAGCATGCTCAGCTGGAGAAAACCAAGCAAGAGGTGAAGCATTTGATAGATAAGGCCAAGGAGCAGATTGCTAATCAACAAGAAGAAATGCTTTCACAGGCCAAAACCGAATTGGCTGAAACCGTAGTGGAGACAGTCAGATTGCTTATGGACAACAAAATGAACAAAGATATTGATAAAAAATACATTGACTCAATGTTGAAAAAAGTTTAATTATGAATAGCCGGCAACAAGCAAAAAGTATCGCCAAGCTGTATTGGGGTTTGAGTCAGAACCGCAGCGAAAAAGAAGTGGACCAGATAGTAGTCACGCTGGTTGATTTTTTGGCTAGTCGTGGTCAGATTGCTTTGGTGTCAGTTGTTTTGGATGAAACAAAAAAATTACTCTACGCTCAAAAAAATCAAGTAGCTGTAGAGGTCTTGTCAAAATACGCTCTGACCACTAGTGAGCAGGCCGCTGTCAAATCATTGGTTCACAAAAAAACTGGCCAGGAAGCTATTTTGCATCACAATGAGGGCAGTGATTTGATTGGCGGAGTCAAAATTAGATATGAAGATAAAATCATTGACCTGACAATCAAAAAACAATTAGAAGATTTAAAACAATATTTAAGCGAATAAATAATTTAATAATATAGGTAATAATATGTCTAATGATCATTTGGTAAAAAGTTTAGAAAAAAAATTGGCTTCTTGGAAACCAAAGGCCGTTGAGGAAACTTATGGCGAGGTACTAGAGGTTGGTGATGGCATTGCCAAAATTTCTGGTCTGTCCACTGTCATGTCTTCCGAGATGATAGAAATCACCACTCAAGATGGCACCAAAGTAGCTGGTGTGGTGCTCAATCTAGAGGAGCAAGTAATTGGTGCTATTATTTTGGGTGAATACGGCAAAATCCAAGAGGGTGATAAAGTAAGTTCTACTAAGAAAATATTGCAAGTGCCAGTCGGCGAACAAGTGATTGGTCGTGTAGTCAATCCTTTGGGTGAACCAGTAGATGGTAAGGGGCCAATCAAGACCAAAACTTTTTATCCAATTGAAAAAATAGCTCCGGGTGTCATCACTCGTCAGTCAGTCACTCAACCATTGCAGACCGGTATTAAAATTATTGATTCTATTATTCCGATTGGCAAAGGTCAAAGAGAGTTAATCATTGGTGATAGGCAGACCGGTAAGACGGCTCTAGCCATTGACGCGATTATCAATCAAAAAGGCAAAGATGTAATCTGTATTTATGTGGCTGTCAGCCAAAAAGAATCAAAGATTGCCAAAATTGTGGCCAAACTAGAAGAGACCGGCGCTATGGAATACACGACAGTGGTACTGGCTGGCGCTTCCCAATCAGCATCTTTGGCTTATATTGCGCCTTATGCTGGTTGTGCTATGGGCGAATATTTTATGGACCAAGGCAAAGATGTTTTGGTTATTTATGATGATTTATCCAAACACGCCGTGGCTTACAGGCAGATATCATTGTTGTTGAGACGCCCGCCAGGACGCGAGGCCTATCCTGGTGATGTGTTTTATTTACACTCTCGTTTATTAGAGCGCGCAGCCAAAATGTCCCAAGAACATGGTGGAGGATCACTCACGGCTTTGCCAATTATTGAGACCCAGGCCGGTGATATTTCAGCTTATATTCCGACCAATGTAATTTCCATTACTGACGGGCAAATATTTTTGGAAACGGATTTGTTCTACAAAGGCGTGCGTCCGGCTTTGAACTCCGGTCTTTCAGTGTCTCGTGTCGGATCAGCCGCCCAGATCAAGGCCATGAAAAAAGTGGCCGGTAAATTGAAATTGGATTTAGCCCAATTTAGGGAGCTGGAAGCTTTTGCTCAATTTGGTTCTGATCTTGATGAGGCCACCAAACAGCAGATCAATCGTGGTTTGCGGGTGACGGAAATTTTGAAACAGGGTCAATATCAGCCCATACCACAAAGCAAACAAGTGGTGATTTTGTATGCAGTGACTAATGGTTATTTAGATAATATCCCAGTAGATAAAATTAGCGAATGGGAAAAGAAATTGTACGCTACCCTAGACACTAGTGCCAAAGATTTGTTAGCGGGCATTGAAAAAGATGGACAACTCACCGAAGAGCGGGAAGCAGAAATGCAAAAAATAATTAAGCAGTTAGTAGAAACAGAAGTAAAATAATTTATGCCGGCCACTCGTGATATAAAAAGAAGAATACGCTCGGTACGCAGTACCAAAAAGATTACTAGAGCCATGGAGCTGGTAGCGGCGGCCAAGATGCGCAAAGCCGTCACCAAAGTGTTGGCCACTAGGACTTATTCTGATTTGGCTTGGGGTACTGTTTTGCATTTGGTCAAAAAATTAAATGCTGAACACCATCCATTTTTTCAAGAACCAAAAAAAGTAAAAAAAGTTGGCGTTATTTTGATCAGCACCAATCGCGGTTTGTGTGGTAGTTTCAACACCCAGTTAGTTAATAAAGTTGTGCAATCTATTAATATTCATCATCCTGAAAAAGTTGAAACGGAAATTATTACTATGGGTCTGAAAGGTAGGTTGGAAGCCAGACGTCGTAAGCTAAATATTGTGGCGGATTTTCCTAAAGATGATATTACTACTAGTTCAGAAAAAATTAGTTCTTCAGCCCACTTGGTGGTGCAAAATTTTCTAGACAAAAAATATGATAAAGTTTTTGTAGCTTACACCGACTTTGTTTCTTCCTTGAGGCAGGTACCTCATGTCATGCAACTATTGCCGATTGTACCAACAATAGATGAACGCTTGGCTCACATTGTGCATGAAAAAAAAGAAGAAACAAACGATATTAATGTTGATAATTTTTCGGATTTTATTTTTGAGCCAGATATGAAACAGGTGCTTGATGCTTTTTTGCCACGCTTAGTGGAAATTCAGATTTATCAAGCGGTCTTAGAGAGCGAAGCCAGTGAACACTCCGCTCGTATGTTTGCCATGCGCAATGCCTCAGATGCCGCTAGCGACATGATAGAGTCCTTGACTCTGGCCTACAACCAAGCCAGGCAAGCTAGTATTACAGCGGAAATTGCGGAAATTGCTGCCGGCAGTGCTGCTTTAAATTAATTTATAAATTTTTGTAATAATTTCATAATTTTATGGAGAACAAAGGAAAAATCAAGCAAATAATTGGCGCGGTGGTCGATGTTTATTTTGAGAAAAAATTGCCAGAAATCAATCAAGCGTTAGAGGTTGAATTAAATGGAGAAAAATTGGTTTTGGAAGTCCAGAAACACTTAGGTGATCACATGGTCAGGACTGTGGCTATGAGCTCTACAGACGGCTTGGCTAGAGATGTGGATGTGGTAGATACTGCCAAACCAATTTCTGTGCCAGTAGGTCAAGAAACACTGGGTCGCATGTTCAATGTTTTGGGTAAAGCCGTTGATGGTCAAAAAGATGTTGTGACCAAAGACAATTGGCCAATTCATCGCTCTGCTCCAAAATTTGTCGAGCAATCAACCAAAACAGAAATATTTGAGACCGGCATCAAAGTAATAGATTTGATTTGTCCATTTATCAAAGGTGGAAAAGTTGGTCTCTTTGGCGGAGCTGGTGTCGGAAAAACTGTGGTTATTCAAGAATTGATTAGAAACATCGCTGCTGAACATGGTGGTTTCTCAGTCTTTGCTGGAGTAGGCGAGCGTACTCGTGAAGGTAATGACTTATATCATGAAATGAAAAATTCCGGAGTACTTAAAAACACTACAATGGTTTTTGGTCAGATGAATGAACCACCGGGCGCTAGACAAAGAGTTGGTTTGACAGCGCTGACTATGGCCGAATATTTCAGAGACGTGGAAAATAAAGATGTCTTGTTATTTATTGACAACATTTTCCGCTTCACCCAAGCTGGGTCAGAGGTGTCAGCTTTGCTTGGTCGTATGCCTTCAGCCGTGGGTTATCAGCCCACTCTGGCTACGGAAATGGGCGAACTACAAGAGCGTATTACTTCTACTAATAAGGGATCTATTACTTCTGTGCAAGCGGTCTATGTGCCAGCTGATGACTTGACTGACCCAGCGCCAGCCACTACTTTTGGACACTTGGACTCGACAGTGGTGTTGTCTCGTAATTTATCAGAGCTGGGTATTTATCCAGCAGTTGACCCACTTGATTCTAGCTCGATCATTTTGGATCCGGAGATTGTGGGTCAAGAGCACTATGATGTGACTCGCGGTGTGCAAAAAGTTTTACAGCGCTATAAAGATTTGCAAGATATTATTGCTATCCTTGGTATGGATGAATTATCAGAAGAAGACAAAATGACAGTCGCTCGCGCTAGAAAAATTCAGAAGTTTTTATCTCAGCCATTTTTCGTGGCTGAGACCTTCACTGGTACGGCTGGTCAATATGTTTCACTGAAGGATACTATCAAAGGTTTTAAAGAAATTTTGGCTGGTCAGCACGATGACAAGCCAGAGCAAGCTTTTTATATGAAGGGTGCTATTGAACAAGTCAAAAGTTAAATAATTATAATGAAACCAATTTTATTAAAAATTGTGACACCCGAGCGCATTTTGTTTGAAGACAAGGTGAGTCAAGTTTCGGTCTCTACTGCTTTGGGTCAAATTACCATATTACCCAACCACATACCTTTGGTCAGCGCCTTGAAGCCAGGTGAAATAATTGTTCGCCAAGAAGGCAAGGATGAGGACTTGATGTCAGTATCTGGTGGCTTCATTGAGGTGCTAGCGGATCAAGTGGTCATTCTAGCTGACACGGCCGAAAGAGCCCAAGAGATAGATGAACAGAGGACAGAGGAAGCTATTAAGAGGGCTCAAGAATTAATGTCCAGTAAAGTGGTTGATGCCGAGCAGTTTGCTTATTTTTCTGCTCAATTGGAGAAAGAATTAGCCAGATTACACGTGGTCAGAAAATATAAAAAAGGTCAGAGCCATGTGCCAGGAGATTTTGGTAAGTAGCTTTTATCATTGACCCTCCTTCGTCGCGCTAAGCGCGACTATGGTGGGCGAGACGAGGATAAAAAAAGTTTTTATTCAATATAAATATTATTGTTTAAAAATATGCGCAGAGTCACTATCATTGACTTTTTATCCTATTTTTGCTAAGCTTTTGTTCGTCTTAAAAAACGAAAAATATGGGATACATAGTACCAAACGATTTACTTACTGAGCATGAATGTCCGCTAGCGGTCATCAAATGCGTTGATTTTCGCTTTCGAGAGTCGGATCAGGAGTTTGTGGAAAAACATCTAGGATATAAGAATTTTGACCTTTATGCTTGGCCTGGGTCGGCCAAGGATGTTTTGAAGAACAATGGTTTCAAAGTGTCTTTTTCTGAAAAAATAGTAGCTGTTTCCAAGAATCTTCATCATGTCAAAAAATTGTTGTTGCTCTGGCACTGGGATTGCGGCGCCTATGGTGGCAGTAGTAATTTTTCTTCTGCTCAAGAGGAAGAGGCCGCTTACCAAAAAGATCTACGCACTGTTCGAGATATGTTGATGCCTGATGTGCCAGCTGATTTGGAAATTGTTATGGCCTATTCAAAAGCCGTGCCCCAAGGACTTGATTATGCTATTTTAGAATAAGATCTAGTTAAAACAAGGATTATGTAAAAAAATGTCTATTGACATTTTTTTATTATTGGCCTATAATATGCTTTCCTTTTTCATGGGAGTTTGTCTCCTGCATGCAAATGGAACGTTCAGCAAGGAGGATAGCTTTGAGCAATCACGTATTGTACAACGGAGGAATGATCGGCTGTATCGATGGTGAGTATGCTCGTGATGCTTTGGATGTCGTCAGTTGTCTGGCTGGTGGTCGCAGAATTGACCCCTACAATCGGCCTGGCGCGACTAAGCGTCATTGCCGCAGTTGCGCGGTGACTCAAGAGGTGATTGACGATATTGCCAGGATCACTATCGCCAATCACGGTGCCAAGAACCTTTATCTGGTGCATCACACTGACTGTCTCGCCTATGGAGGGCACCGAGCTTTTTCCTCGCGAACCAAAGAGCGTGCCGCGCATGTTCTGGATCTGCGGACGGCCAAACGGCTGTTCTTTGAAGAAGTGATGGCCTATGCTGAGCTTCTTCTGGAGGATGGGGATCTGACTTCCTGGGAAAGGGGACATCTGGAAGCTGCCTTGAGAGGTGGCTTCAAGGTAACGCCTATTTTGTTGCCCTCCGTGACTGAGAGAGCCAATCGTTCATTTACACCCGCAGAATGCCACGCCCTTATCGTAAGTGGCTAAACGTAACATCTACCCACCGAAAGGTTGGGCAAAGGACTCTTGTTTGTGAGGGCTGACAAGAGTCCTTTTCTTTTTGCCTTTTTCATGTTTTTTGTCTATAATAAAAATATGTCTAATAAATCAGAAAAAATCGTCAGTGATTTGTTGGCTTTAGCTGATATTAAGCTACAGGGGGATAGACCTTGGGATATTCAGGTTAAGAATGATTCTTTTTATAGTCGCGTTTTATCTAGTGGTTCCATGGACTTGGGGGAATCATATATGGACGCTTGGTGGGAGGCCAAAGATTTGGCAGAATTTTTCAATCGTTTGTTATCAGCTGAGTTAGACGAAGTTGTTAGACAAAATAAACAGTTGGTATTTGATTTGATAAAATTTCGATTATTTAATCGTCAGTCCAAAAAAATAGCCAAGCAAAATAGTGAGCATCACTATAATATTGGTAACGAGCTCTACAAAAATATGCTTGATAAACGAATGGTCTACACTTGTGGCTATTGGGCTCAAGCCGATAATCTCGATCAAGCTCAGGAAGATAAATTGGATTTGGTTTGTCGCAAGATTGGTTTGAAGGCCGGAGACAAAGTAATGGACATTGGTTCGGGTTGGGGCTCTTTTGCCAAATACGCGGCTGAAAAATATGGAGCCAGCGTGGTTGGCTACAATGTATCTAGTGAGCAAGTAAAGCTTAGCCGAGAATTATGCCAAGGTTTGCCAGTGGAATTCAAATTGCAAGATTATCGAGAGGCCAATGAAAAAGTTGACCACATAGTGTCTCTCGGCATGATAGAGCACGTTGGCTATAAAAATTATCGTGAGTATATGAAAATAGCCGCCCGTTGTTTGCGTGACAATGGCTTATTTCTGCTACAGACCATAGGTGGTAACAAATCAGTTACTTGTACTGACCCCTGGATAAATAAATATATTTTCCCCAACAGCATGTTGCCATCTATTAAACAATTGTCAGCCGCCATAGAAGGTTTGTTTGTAGTGGAAGATTGGCACAGCTTTGGCGCTTACTATGATCGCACACTACTAGCTTGGCATGATAATTTTGTGAGGAATTGGCATAAGATAAAAAATGATTATGATGATAGATTTTTTCGCATGTGGCAATATTATTTATTAGCTAGTGCTGGTTCTTTTCGTTGCTGTAAAAATCGGCTTTGGCAAATAGTTTTATCAAAACATGGTGTACGTGGCGGCTATCAAAGTATTCGTTAGATTTATTAAACAATAGATTTTATTAGCCCCACCTTATGGGGCTTTTTATATTTTTTATAAATTTTTGCCTTTTTTGTCGATATTGGTTAAAATACTTTATATGCCACAGGATTTGTCGGTCTTAAATTCAGCTCAAAAACAAGCCGTGACTCATGACCAAGGTCCGATTATTTTGATTGCGGGCGCTGGCACTGGCAAGACCACAGTTATTAGCCAGCGCATTGCCTATTTGATTGAGCAGGGCAAAGCCAAGGCCGATGAAATATTAGCCATGACTTTCACTGATAAGGCCGCTCAAGAGATGGTGGAAAGAGTGGATAGGTTGTTGCCTTTGGGTTATGCTGATTTGTGGATTAATACTTTTCATGGTTTTTGTGAAAGAGTTTTGAAAAGCTATGGACTAGATATTGGTCTGTCCAATGATTTCAAACTTTTAGACAAGACAGCGGCTTGGATGCTAGTGAGGCAAAATCTTGATCGTTTTGATTTAGATTATTATCGACCTTTGGGCAATCCCACTAAATTTATTCATGCTTTACTCAATCATTTTTCACGTTGCAAGGATGAAGTAATATACCCAGAAGATTATTTGGCTTATGCTGAAAAAATTCAACTTGATTCTGATTTGGCCAAAGACCGCGAAGATGCTGGTCAAGAAGCCAAGCGCTTAAAAGAAATTGCTAATGCTTATCATGTTTATCAACGACTCCTGCTTGATAACAATGCTTTGGATTTTGGTGATTTGATAAATTATACAATTAAATTATTCAAAGAGCGTCCAATTATTTTGAAAAAGTTTCAGGAGCAATTTAAGTATGTTTTAGTAGATGAATTTCAGGATACCAATTGGGCGCAGTATGAATTGATCAAAATAATTGCCGCGCCAAAAAATAATCTCATGGTTGTCGGTGATGATGATCAGGCGATCTACAAATTTCGCGGTGCGGCTATTTCCAATATTTTGAGTTTTAAGGAAGAGTATGGAAAAAATAAAGAGCAGGCCTTGCGCGAAATTTTCCTGGTAGATAATTATCGTTCTGGCCAATTGATTCTTGATTCGGCTTATGATTTTATTCAGCAGAACAATCCCGATCGTCTGGAATATCAGTATCAGATTGGTAAACAAAAATTAAGTAAAAAGTTAATTAGTCACAGCGCGGACAAGGGCGATGTGCAGGTTTTGGAATATGCTGACAAAAATGCCGAGATTGATGGCGTGATTAAAAAAATTATTGCTTTAAAAAAAGCCGATAAAAATATTCAGTGGTCTGATTTTGCTATTTTGGTTAGGGCCAATGAGCAGGCCAGTGGATATGTCGCCACCATGCGCAAGATTGGTCTACCGCATCAATATGTGGCCTCCAAAGGACTTTATGCCCAAGACATTACTTTGGACATCATGGCTTATTTGAAATTGCTAGACAATTATCATGAGTCCACGGCTTTGTTTAGGATATTGAGTTTGCCGTTGCTCAATTTAAATATCGAGGTCATTATCAATCTTAGTCATTTGGCCAGTAAAAAAAATTGGAGTTTGTATCACGCTTTAAATAATTATCAAAGCGAAATAAAAATTGATGTAAATGAAAAAAAGATTTTAGATAATTTTTTGAGTTCATTAAACAAACATACCAATCAAGCCAAAACACAAGCGGTTTCCCAAGTTATATACAGTTGGCTAGAGGATAGTGGTTATTTGCAGATGCTGACTATTGAGCAGAATGCTTACAATCAAGAACAGTTGAATTATCTTAATCAATTTTACAAAAAAGTTCGAGCTTGGGAAGAAGAGGCCTTACAAGGAGCGACTGTTCATGAATTTTTGCAGGCCTTTGATCTGGAGCTGGAATCTGGTGAAGCCGGGTCACTGGCTCAGGATACTGAAGAAGGTCCGGATGTAGTCAAGGTTATGACTGTGCACGGGGCTAAGGGTTTGGAATTCAAATATGTGTTTGTCACTAATTTAGTACACTTGCGTTTTCCGAGCACTGAGCGTCGCGACCCCATTGAGTTGCCAGAAGAATTTATCAAAGAAAAATTACCAAGCGGTGACGCGCATTTGCAAGAAGAGCGGCGTTTGTTTTATGTGGCTTTGACTCGCGCTAAGCAAGCGGTGTTTTTGACCTTGGCCAAAGATTATGGTGGACAGCGTCAGAAAAAGGCTTCGCAATTTTTGGCTGAGCTCAATCTTGAATTCAAAACCCAAGTCAACAAAAAAAACGAAAATGAAACAGCCAAAGTATCGGCAGTTGTGAGACAGGTAAAATATCCAACACCAAAAACTTTTTCTTTTTCCCAGCTGACGGCCTATGAGAATTGTCCGCGACAATATTTTTACGCTTATATTGCCAAGATTCCTAGTTTTGGTAATGCTCACTTTAGTTTTGGCAAAACAATGCATAGCACTTTGCAGAAACTTTTTGAAGTCATTATCGAGCGCCGCAGTAGCACTCAAGCAGATTTATTTAATAAAGAAAAAAAAGTTCAAGAGCCGACACTCAAAGAGCTATTAGAAATTTATGAGCAATCTTGGATTGATGAGTGGTTTGATTCAAAAGCCGAAGAAGAAAAATATAAAATAGAAGGCAGGAGAATTCTGGAAGAATATTTTCAGCTCCATACTGGCCATTGGCCGCAAGCTTTATTTTTGGAAAAAGGTTTTAATTTGAAAATAAATAATTATACTGTCCGCGGAGTGATAGACCGTATTGATACCAATGCTGACGGTACTTGGAATATCGTTGATTACAAAACCGGCAAGGTCAAAGATGATAAAATTACTTTTAATGAAAAAAAACAATTATTACTTTATCAACTAGCAGCTGAAAGTATTTTCCAAAGTCAGGTGGCCAATCTCACTTATTATTATTTGGGTGCCAACAAGCCAGTCACTTTTATCGGTACAGACAAAGAAAAGGAAAAGGTCAAAGATTGGGCTAAAAGTATAATTGAACAAATCTTAGCTACTGATTTTACAGCCACAGCTGGTCATGTCTGCGCTACTTGTGATTTTAGTCAGATTTGCCCATATGCTAAATTAAATAAATAGAATATGCTGTCGTATCCAATACAGTCAAGTAAAGCATTGAATGATTTTTTTGATTTTTATATTAAAAATGTTCTAAAGGTAGCTAGTAGTTTAAATTTTGATCTTAAGGGTAATAATTTTTCAGGTGATCATCTGGGACTCCAAGTTTTATCAGCAGATGAATTTGATGAAAGCCATTGGCTTTTGTTAGAATATTCTCAAATGATTCACGATGGTATAATTCATAATAGGAGAAATAGAATTTATTTTTTTAAGAAGCCATTGGATTCTGATGGTGTGATAATGCCTAAGATAGAAATATTTGAACCAAAACCGAATGCTAAAATATCAAGGTTAAGGCCAGGTATTGAACACGTTGCTTTTGTGGTCAAAAATTATGATAATTTTTTGGAAGATTGTAGACAAAAAAATATACCGATAGATAAGGTTATTGATATAGGTAGCTCAAAATTTTTTAAAACGAAATTAATAAATAATGTAGAGATTGAGTTTAGAAATGATAAATTAGGAGAATAGTATGCCTTGGCATAGCTTCAAAGAAGTCGCAAATAAGCGTATAAAAAAAGGTGGCTTGGAACAAAAAATATTCCAGTCCGCTATTGTGGATGGTGCTAACCAGCTCTTACTTGATTGGTTTGGGACTCAAGCAGCATTCAAGAGCCGGGCAGTGTATGTTCAAGGCACAGCTTTGGTAGTGGCTGTTTTGGACAAAGATATGGCTTTTTACCTAGAAACCAGAGAAAAAGACTTTATTGCTGGCCTTAATATTCTATTAAAAAAAGAGATAATCAGCGATCTTATTTTACTTAAATAACGCATTGATTTTTCTTGGTATTTTAGGTAAAATATAGATAAATGACTGCCAAAAATTACAGTTTAGTTATGGGTTTGGCCACCATCATTGCTTGGGTGGGCTTTTTTACTATTATTTTCAACTTTGATCCCCAAGAAGCCAATTGGGTAATATTCCTTCTTTTTTACTTGGCTTTATTTTTGTCGGTCTCTGGCACTTTATCAATTGTAGGATTTTTTGCTCGAATATTATTGCTACGCAAGCGCAGTATAGCTCGCTATCTGGTCAGGGAATCATTTCGTCAGGCCATTATAGTCGCGGCGGCTTTGGTGGTAACACTGATTTTGCAAGCCGTCCGTATTTTGACCTGGTGGAATATGGCTTTGCTAGTTTTGGCCGCCGCTACTTTAGAGTTTTTAATTTTATTATTTAATCATAATCAAGCTGATAATTTTGAATCATAAAATATATATGGAAGCTAAATTAAAAAAATTATTGAGTCAAGCCAAGGAAGAGGTTAAAGAAATAAAAGACAGACAAATTTTGTCTGATTTAAAAAATAAATATTTGGGTCGCAAGGGTGATTTAGCTCTTTTGCTTAAGGATATAAAAAATGTGGCCACCGAAGAGCGTCCAGTGATTGGTCAAATCGCCAATGAGGTAAAAAAAGAGCTGACTCATATTTTTGATAAACTTGAGCACAGCATCAATCAAGATGGTGCTTCTGATTTGGACTTTGATCCCACTATGCCTGGTATTAGACGCGAGATCGGTCATTTGCATCCCAATACTCAAGTGCAAACAGAAATTGAAAAGGCCTTTGCCCAAATGGGTTTTGTGGTTTTTGATGGCCCAGAGCTAGAGTCAGAATATTATAATTTTACGGCCTTGAATATCCCAGAAGAACATCCAGCTCGTGATACTCAGGATACTTTTTGGCTGGAGGACAACAATGTTTTGCGCACGCACACTTCCAATCTGCAGGTACGTATGTTAGAAAAGTACGGCGCGCCATTTCGGGGCATTTTTCCAGGTCGGGCCTTTCGTAATGAATCGACTGATGCTTCCCATGACCATACTTTTTATCAGCTAGAAGGATTATTGGTTGATAAAAATATAAATATTGGCCATTTGATTGCTGTTATGAAATCTTTACTCTCCACAGTTTTTCAAGCTGAGGTGACTGTGCGTTTGCGCCCGGGTTTTTTTCCTTTTGTGGAGCCGGGTTTTGAAATGGACATCAAGTGCTTGGTTTGTGATGGTGCTGGTTGCCCGGTCTGCAAGCAGTCGGGCTGGGTAGAGTTGATGCCTTGCGGTATGGTACACCCCAAAGTATTGGAGAATGGCGGAATCAATCCTCGGGAATATTCTGGTTTTGCTTTTGGGCTTGGTCTGACTCGGCTGGTGATGATGAAGTATAAAATAAATGATATTCGATTATTACAGTCTGGTGATTTACGATTTTTAAGACAGTTCTAAATTTTGAAACATATGTATCTTTCCTTAAATTGGGTAAAAAATTGGCTAAAACTTCCGAATAATATTAGCACCAAAGATTTGGGGCTGGCTTTGACAATGTCTACGGTCGAGGTAGAGGGTATAGAACAGCAAGCCGAGCAGTTGAAGGGCATTGTAGTTGGTCAAATAGTTGAGCTAGCCAAGCATCCGCAAGCTGATTTGTTGCAGGTCTGCCAGGTGAATATCGGCAAAAAGACCGAACAGGTTGTCTGTGGTGGCACTAATTTGCGTAAGGGTATGCTAGTGGCCGTGGCCACAGTTGGTAGTCGTGTCAAATGGCACGGTCAAGGTGATTGGGTGGTGCTTGCACCAGCCAAGATCAGAGGAGTAGAAAGCCAAGGCATGATAGTCTCTGCCCCGGAGATAGGGATTAGCAATTTGTTTAACCAGACCTCAGAAAAAGAAATTTTGGATTTGTCGGATTTTACTGCTAAGCCCGGTCAGGATTTGAGTCAAGTGTTGGAGCTTAATGATGTAATAATTGATATTGATAACAAATCTATCAATCATCGACCAGACCTCTGGGGGCAATATGGTTTGGCTAGAGAACTGGCGGCTATTTATAAATTGAAATTAACGCCTTACCAGAGTGTGGCCATCAAGGGCAATAATAAAAGCAAAATAAAAGTTAGCGTGCAGAATAAAGATTGCTATCGTTATAGCGCCGTTTTATTAAATAATATAAAAGTTGCTGAATCACCTTGGTGGTTGAAAGTCAGATTACAATCAGTGGGAGTCAGGCCAATAAATAACGTAGTGGATATTACTAATTATGTGATGTATGAATTGGGCCAGCCCTTGCACGCTTTTGATGCCAAACAAGTCAGTGGTCACAACATTGTGGTGACAGCCGCCAAAAAAGCGGAAAAATTTATCACCTTGGACGGTGTCAAGCGCAAATTGTCAGAAAATATCATGATGATTGGTGATGGTAAAAAATATTTAGCCATTGCCGGTATCATGGGCGGACAAAACAGCGAGATTAGCTCTGATACCACAGAAGTATTGATTGAGTCGGCAAATTTTAAGGCCTCGAGCATACGTCGGGCCTCACAATTTTTGAATTTGCGCAGTGAGAGCAGCACTCGTTTTGAAAAGTCCCTTGATCCAGAATTGACTATTTTGGCGCTTAATAAAGTTGTGGAAATGCTGACACAGGTTTGTCCGCAAGCCGAAGTAATCAGCGAAGTAGCGGATGTCAACAACAATCCTTTTACTCCAATCACTTTGGAAGTCAGTGAACAATTGATCAACGATCGTTTTGGAGTGGCCATACCAAGTAAAGAAATTATCAACATCTTACAAAGATTGCAGTTTGAAGTAGTTAACAAAAAAGGAAAATACACCATCAAAGTACCTAGTTGGCGCGCTACCAAGGATATTTCTATTCCTGAAGATATTGTCGAAGAAGTAGCTCGTATTTATGGTTATGACAAGATTCCTTTGCAATTGCCCAAACTAGAGGTCAAGGAGCCGATTATTGATGTCAGCTTGCAGGCCGAGCGTGACATCAAGCAGTGGTTGGCTTTTGGACAGGGCTATGATGAGGTGTACTCTTATTCCTTCACTGACCAGACCTGGGCAAATATTTTGAATTTTGACATGGGCTCGCATATCAAGGTAAAGAATGCTATCAGCCCAGAGCAGGCCTATTTGAATAAATCATTGTTGCCAAATTTATTGAGCATGGCGCAGAGCAACTGGCGCTGGTATGATAATTTTAAGATTTTTGAACTGCAACGAGTTTTTGATAAAAAAGAAAAGAGCCATTATTATACTGATCAACAGCATAAAAAATATTTACCGCAACAAGCCAAGCATTTGGCTGGTGTACAGGTGGCTAGTCAGGCACCAGACAAAGTATTCTTTGAGCTGAAAGGTTTGTTTGAATCACTGGCTGATTACTGGGGCTTGAAGATGGTTTTTGAAGCTACGGAGTTGCCATATGCCTCCTTTGCTTACTCAATAGTGATTGAAGGTACAACCATGGGCGTCTTTGGTATTTTGAGAGCCGATCTTTTTTCTTCGACCAATAAAAAAGTAAGTGTCGGATTTTGGGATTTGGATTTTTCTAATGTAATCAAGCACCTTAGCCAAAGCAAAAAATTTCAAATCTTGCCGAGATTTCCTAGTGTCAATCGGGATATGGCTATTGTGGTTGGAAGACGCGCGCAGTGGCAGGATATTTTGGAGACCATTTACAAGACCTCAGCTTTGATCAAAAATATTGATCCTTTTGATGTGTTTATGGGCAAAGAAATAGGCGAAGACAAAAAATCCCTGGCTTTTCACTTGGAGTTCCGCAGTGATGATCGCACACTACTAGCTGAAGATATAGATAAAATAATGAAAGATATTTTGGCTGTCTTGGCCGGTAAGTTTGAAGCGAGGTTAAGATAGTATATTTTCTCTAATATTAGCCAAAATGTTAGGGTAAAAAACGACCATTTTTGGGTTGTTTTTTTTGTGATTTTATGCTAAAATACTAGCAGTTATTCAGCCATTATAGGGGCTTATCCAGTTAGAAATTTTTTTATTTTTTTTACTTTATTGGCAGTAAAATTGACATTTATATGTTATGACATTTATATGTTAATAGGTGAGCACTGTTGGTAAACTATGGTGAATTTCTAAACTGGACTTAAATTTTAATTTAAATCGATTATTATGCCTAAGCAAGAAGTGAAAAAAACAGCCAAAAAAGGCGGTTATACAGCCGAAAATATTACAGTCCTAGAAGGTCTTGATCCAGTACGCAAAAGGCCAGGCATGTATATTGGCAACACGGCCTCAGCCGGTTTGCATCACTTGATTTGGGAAGTGGTGGACAACGGCATTGATGAAGCCATGGGAGGCCACGCTGATACCATTGAAGTCAAATTGTTGCCCGACAATCAGGTTTTTGTTTCTGACAATGGCCGTGGTATTCCAGTCGATATTCACAAGCAGACCAAAAAGTCCGCCTTAGAGACAGTCATGACCACGCTACACGCTGGTGGTAAATTTGGCGAAGGTGGTGGCTACAAAGTTTCTGGCGGTTTGCATGGCGTCGGTGTGTCAGTGGTCAATGCCTTGTCTGTCTATATGCGCACAGAAGTTCGTCGTGATGGCAAGATCTGGATGCAGGAATACAAGCGTGGCAAAGCCGTGGCCAAGGTCAAGCCCATTGGCCGTAGTGATCAGCACGGCACAACTCAGATTTTTCAAGCTGACCCTACAATATTTACGGTCTTGGATTATGATTGGGAGCTGGTAGTTGAACATTTGCGTCAGCAGGCCTATTTGACTAAGGGCGTTAAAATAAATATTTATGATGAGCGTGATCCAGCTAGCATCAAAAAATATCGTTATTATTTTGAAGGAGGCATTGCTTCCTATATTCGTCATTTGAATTTTAACAACGAAGTCAAGCAGGAAAAAGTTTTTTATGTGAACAAAGCCAAAGATGAGATTCAGGTGGAAGTGGCTTTTCAGTATACCACTGATTATCGAGAAGTCGTGTATGCTTTTGCCAACAACATTCACAATATTGAAGGCGGTATGCACTTGGTTGGTTTCAAAGCCGCTTTGACGCGCGTGCTAAACAAACACGCTCGTAAGAATGGCTTTTTGAAAGAAAAAGAAGACAATCTAACTTCTGATGATGTGCGCGAAGGATTGACAGCTATCATCAGCGTCAAATTGCCTGATCCGCAGTTTGAGGGGCAGACCAAAGCCAAACTCGGAAATGCCGAAGTGCGGCCAATTGTGGAATCTGTTTTTGCCGAAAGCTTGGAAATATTTTTGGATGAAAATCCCCGTGATGCCAAAGAAATATTAGGCAAGTGTTTGCTGGCTGCCCAAGCCCGCCTGGCCGCTCGCTCAGCTCGTGAGACGGTCTTGCGCAAAGGCATGCTGGAGGGTTTGACCTTGCCTGGTAAATTATCTGATTGTTCGAGTCGTGACCCCAAGGAATCAGAATTATTCATTGTGGAAGGAGATTCAGCTGGTGGCTCGGCTAAGCAAGGCCGTGATAGGCGCTTTCAGGCCATCTTGCCTCTCAGAGGCAAAATTCTCAATGTGGAGCGCGCTCGGCTTGATAAGATGCTAGCCAACAATGAAATCAAATCATTAATCATTGCTTTGGGCACCAATATTTCCGAGGCCTTCAATATAGAAGATTTGCGTTACAATCGTATTGTGATCATGACTGATGCTGATGTTGACGGCGCGCATATCAGGACTTTGCTTTTGACTTTGTTTTATCGTCATTTTCCAGAATTAGTCAGGCAGGGGCATATTTTTATTGCCCAACCGCCACTTTTTCGTGTTCAGCAAGGCAAAGAAATACAATATGTCTACAATGAAGAAGATCTAGAAAAGTTGAAGAAAAAATTAAATATCAGTGATCTAGATATGTTGGTCACGGAAAGCGCCGAAGAAGGTGGGGAATTAGAGGTTGAGGAAACGGAGAAAGAAATCAAAAAATCTCCAAAATTAAACATGCAGCGTTATAAAGGTTTGGGTGAAATGAATCCTACTCAGCTATGGGAAACCACCATGAATCCAGAGAGTCGTATTTTGAAAGTAGTGACAATTGATGAAGCGGCTAAAGCCGATGAAGTTTTTGAAATTTTAATGGGCGCTGATGTGGCGCCTAGGAAAAAGTTTATTCAAACTCACGCCAAGTCAGTGAAAAATTTGGATATATAAAAATATGAAACAAAAAAAATCTTTTAGTAGTTTAGGAATAGCTTTGGTTACGCTTTTAGTAGTCGGGCTATTTGTATTTTTAGCTGTCAAAATATTGGAAATTAAAGAACAAAAAGAGTCAGTGGATCTAAATGCTAAAAATATTACAGAAATTAATCGGCTAAAACAAGAAATTAAAAAAAACAATGATCAGTTAGATCCTGCTTGGCGAGATTATACTAACAATGAACTAGGTATTTCTTTTCAATATCCTCAGAGCTGGGGTGATGTAAAGCTGAAATATGTTGACGAAAAAATGAGCTTGGAAGAAATAAATGGCCCTAAGGTTTTCAAGGGAAAGGGTGTGTATGTCTCATTTATAAAAAACTCTGCTTATATTTTGTTAACCTCGTCTAATTTTAGTCAATTTTTAATAGACAGCTATAAT
Organism: uncultured Gammaproteobacteria bacterium; assembly: GCA_964540095.1. Classification (GTDB taxonomy): domain Bacteria; phylum Patescibacteriota; class Patescibacteriia; order UBA1558; family GWA2-36-10; genus CALMZN01. The sequence continues at coordinate 18,485 of CAZILH010000011.1, forward strand.
GGCGATAAAGATTTGAGTTTAGGTTGCGCGTCCAATGGCGAGGTCTATGAAAATACCGGCGAGGGTTATGACAGGAATTATTGTCAAAATATTGTAATTGCTGGTCAAAAAACTTATGGCTATTATCAACATCATAATATGGAATGTTCTGGCGATTATTTGTGGTATCATTTACCTTTAAATGTGTTAAAAAGTACTTCTGGTTACAATGGCTTACAAATTAATTATTCTATAGATTTCCCAATTAGTGAGACAGATTTTTCTGATCCATGTGGGCGCACCCCAGAAAATATAAAAGCAAATTTAGAGGCCATAAATAAAAGAGAAAATTTAAGTGATAAAATTTTACAGTCTTTAACAGAATATGATAAATTTTTAGCCAGTTTAAAACTTGTAGAATAAATAATTAATTTAAATAAAAATATGAAATTGATAAATCGTTCTGGAAATGTAGTTTTGGGCTTGATCATTGCCGTGATTGTGACGGCTTTGGTTGTTGGTGGCCTGACCTATTCTTGGCAAAAGAAACAAAGTGATGACAAAGTCAGAGAAGTAGAAAAAGTTGCTCAAGAAGCACAAAACAAAGCGTCAGATTTGGAACAGAAATTGGCTGATGAACAAAAGAAACTTGAAGAGGCAAGTATGCCAGACAAAAATCCAACTCAAGAGTGGGTGAACTACACTAGCACCAATTATAATTTATCATTTTTTTATCCCAAGGGTTGGTCAATCAATGACAGTGTGGCTAATAGTGAACAGCCACGTGGATATGTGGGCATAGGTTTGACTCCTCCTACCATGAGTGGAGATATTCAGTGGGGCATCCAAGTCTACAAGAGTTCAGAGACCACCATAGACAAGCTTATTAATGCCATGGGTGATCAGTTTACTGATCGACAAGTGCAGAAGGAGAAAATTAATGTTGCTGGTGTATCAGCCACTAAAGCGATTGTGACAACAGCCACTATTCCAGAGTGGTACTACGAAAGCATCATTATTTCTAAAGGTTCAAAAATTTACCAGATTAGCAATGGCGCGGTAAAAGACGACAAGTTTTCTACTTTCTACAATAGTATTGTAATAAAATAATAAAATTTAATAAACATGAATTTGGTTAAACCAAGTTCATGTTTTTTACTAAAAAATGGAGCAAATTATTGGCCTCAACACTTTGAATATTATTGCTTTAAGCAAATTATTGCTAGCGATTTTTGTTGGTTTTTTTATTTTTGGCTGGTGGCGCAAATATAAATCAGCTTATTTTTTGAGTATTTTTGGGGGCTTGATGGTTTTGTTTTATATTGTCTTGGCCAAAGATTTGAAAACTATGTGGTGGGGTACAGTAGGCGATGAGCTCTTAGTTTCCGGCTATTTGGGCAAAGTAATGTTTGGTGATCCAAGTCGCGATTTTTATTATGGCTGGCTATCCAATTTTTATCCGCCTTTGTATTTTTGGGTGACTGGTTTTGTGGCCAAATTTTTGGCGCACAATGCTATTGCGGCCGCCAAGATCGGAGTGACTGGAGTATTGATAGCTTGGTTTTGGGGCGCTTACTATTGGCAGAAATTATTCTGGGCCAAGATTTTCCAAGGAGACAAAAATAGCCAGCCACTGCTTAGCAATTCTTGGTTTTTTGCTTTACTGCCAATATTATTTTTATTAATTTCTGATTTTGACGCCGTGATTTTGAAGCCCTACGAGGCCTTAGCCGCTTTGCTCTGTGTCATTTGGCTGATTTTTTGGTCAGTATTAGCTACTCAAGAAGAGTGGACCAAAACCCAATATTTATTTTTAGGCCTTAGCGCTGGCTTACTATTTCTGTTGTTTTATTTTTGGTGGTTTATAATATTGCCAATAATATTTATTTTGGCCTCAGCGTCTAGCAGAAGACGAGTGCAGTTAAAAAGGTTTTTTATCAATGCTGTTTTAATGGCCGCTGTGTCAGCTATATTTTGGGTGCCACTACTTGTGTCTTTTGTAAAGCACGGTATTGAAAACTGGCAAGCAAAATTTTTTGTGTTTTCTGATTTGTACACTTTCAATCCTTGGTCTTATATTTCACTGCGGTCATTGTTATTTTTGCTAGGCCTATTTGGTTTAGTTTATTTTTACAAAAAAAATACAGTTATCAAAAGTGTTGCTTGGGTTTTGGTATTTTCTTACCTTTATCAATTATTAAGCATTGTTCTATATTTGGTCGGCTATCAGCCAGTGCAAGCTTACAAACCATTTATGTTTTTGGGTGGTGCGACTTTAGCCCTTGGTCTGACTGTGGCCATTTTGTATATTTATATTAAATTGCGAGACAAACATCCAAGTAATGTAAAAGTTTTTTTAGCGATAGCTTTAATTTTAGTAATCGGACAAGTGCCCATGGTACGCTGGCTTGATGATCCGGTTATAATCCAACAAATTGAAAAAGATTTACAAGTAGATAATAGATCACAAAAATTAGCCGAGGACATCAAAAAATATGTGCCAGATTATCAATCGCGCACTTGGTTGACTAGTGGCACGGCTAATCTCAACGCTTATTTGTCTTTATCTTACTACATTGCTTTTAGTCCGCACTTCAGTCATCAAGCCGCTCAGTATTCCGAGCGTCTAGTCCAGATCAAAAACATGTCGCAAGCCAAAAGTCCGGAAGAGTTTATGGTCATTATTAATCAGGGTTTCAATCCCCAAATTGATAGTTTATTATTTTATGATGATCCTTCTAATATTCAGGGCAACTATACTTTGTATTTTTGGGCTGACCGCTATCCTAATGGCGGGCAAGATTTGTTGATTACTATACCAAAAAATGTCATCAGTGAGCAGAATTGGCAAAAAGTTTATAATCAAAATAATTGGCTCATATTTCTTAAGAAATAAATAAATGGTTCAATTTGCTACTTGGGAAGAAGAATATCAAAATCCCAAACTGGTGACAAAAGAAGCCGAGCCACAAAATGACACTCTGCGTTTTTTTAAATATTTAAAAAAAGAAGCCAAACTAGAATTAAGTAATTTGAAAATTTTGGACCTTGGGTCGGGGACAGGCAGAAATTCAAATTATTTAGCTCAGCTTGGCAATCTAGTTGTGGGCTTGGAAATTTCTGACACAGCCGTGGAGCTAGCCAACAAACGGGCTGAGCAGATGAATATCAAAGAGCAGGTCAAATATTTGAAACAGAGTATTGGTTCAAGCTACCCCTTTGCTGATGAATATTTTGATTTAGTTTTGGATGTCGTTTCTTCAAATTCATTGAATGAAAAAGAGAGGAATATTTATTTGCAAGAAGTTTATCGAGTTTTAAAAATTGGCGGAAATTTTTTTGTCAGGGCTTTATGCAAAGATGGTGATAAAAATGCTAAAAATTTATTAAAAATTAATCCCGGAAAAGAAGCGGATACTTATTTTATAAAAGAGCTGGGTCTGACCGAGAGAGTTTTTTCTGAAATAGATTTTCGTAAAATTTATGGCGAATATTTTAAAATCAAGAAATTAGCCAAAAGGTCTGGCTATACTAGGTTTATGGGTCAAAATTATAAAAGGAATTATTGGCTGGCTTATTTGCAAAAAAGCAAAGCATAATTATCAAGCATTCGGGTCCCATTAATACCATATATTTGGCTATTTAGTAGGCCCTTGCCAAAACTTTTTCTTTATGATATACTAATACGGCATTAAACAGCTTCCCAAGCTGTTTTAAAGAACTTATTTTTTCATATGAGTAAATTAAGTGATTATTTAAAGGGATCCAAAGAAGAGCTGGCCAAAGTTGTCTGGCCCTCACGCCAAACCACCATTAATCATACTTTAGTGGTTATTGCCATATCTTTGATTGTAGCTATTTTTTTGGGAGCTATTGATTATGGTTTGAGCAAAGTTTTGGAATTTGTTTTGATTAAGTAAAAAAAATATGCCAAAGCAAACAGCCCAACAAGGTCGACGCTGGTACGTCTTGCATACCTACTCTGGTTATGAGGAAAATGTTTCTCGTAACTTACGCCAGAGAATAGAATCCATGGACATGGAGGATAAGATTTTTGATATTCTTATTCCGACTGAGAGCAAGATCAAGATCAAAAATGGCAAGCGTAAAACCATCAAAGAAAAGATTTTTCCTGGCTATGTCATGGTCAACATGATTGTGACCGATGCTTCTTGGTATGTGGTTCGCAATACACCCAATGTCACTGGTTTTGTGGGCTCGGGCACTACACCGACCCCAGTGTCTGATGAAGAAATGAAGTCATTATTGCAGCGCATGGGTCAGGAAGAGCCAGAGTACAAAATTGATATTAATATTGGAGAGTTGGTCAAGATTGTTGATGGACCATTCAAAGATTATGAAGGTAAGGTTTCGGATATTGACGAAGCCAGAGGCAAGGCCAAAGTATTGGTTTCCATGTTTGGTCGTGAAACGCCGGTGGAATTAGATTTTTTACAAATTAAAAAAGTATAAATAAATTTTCGCCCACAGGGCGACCACTCTAGTGGGTGGGAAAGTTTAAACTAAATTATATGGCTAAAGAAATTAAACAATTAGTGAAATTACAGATTCCTGGAACCAAAGCTACACCAGCTCCGCCAGTTGGTACGGCTTTAGGACCGCACGGAGTAAATATCCAAGATTTTGTGGTCAGATTCAATGACGCTACTAAGGATAGACCCGGCGAGGTCGTTCCTGTGGAGCTTACCATCTACACTGATCGCACTTTTGATTTTATTTTAAAAACAGCCCCAGCATCTGAATTGATCAAAAAAGCTTTGAAGCTAGAAAAAGGTTCTGGTAAACCATTGCAAGACAAAGTCGGAGTTTTGACCGATGCTCAATTGACAGCCATAGCCAAAGCCAAGATGACTGATTTGAATACTGATGATATAGAATCAGCCAAGCGTACAATTGCTGGCACGGCTCGTCAAATGGGCGTAAAAATTCAAGAATAATTTTATCAGGGAGGGAGCTTGTCCTAGTCCGCCAAGCGTTAGCACCTCTCAAAAATTTAATAATATGAAAATCGGAAAAAGATTGAAAAATTTTAAAGCCAAAATTGACAACACCAAAGTTTATACTGTCGAAGAAGCAGTAAAATTGGTTAAGGAAACGGCTGTTGCCAAATTTGACACTACTATTGAAGCACACGCTTCTTTGGGTATTGATCCCAAAAAAGGCGAACAAATAGTCAGAGCTTCGGTAAATTTGCCTCATGGTTCTGGCAAAAAAGTTCGCATTGCCGCTTTTGTACCTGAGTCAGATGTCAAAAAAGCCAAAGACGCCGGAGCTTCTGTTGCTGGTGGCGAGACATTGATTGAAGAAATAAAAAAGACGGGCAAATGTGATTTTGATATTGCGGTCACTGTACCAGATATGATGAAAAATCTAGCTTCTATTGCCAGGGTTTTGGGTCAGAAGGGTTTGATGCCCAACCCTAAGACAGGCACTATTGGCACGGATATTGTCAAAATGATAGAGGAGTTACAAAAAGGTAAGGTCTCTTACAAAAATGATGATACAGCCAATGTGCATTTGGCTATTGGTAAGGCCTCATACACTGAGCAACAAATTTCAGAAAATTTTCAGGCCTTTGTTGACTCCTTAAAGAAGGCCAAGCCAGCAATGAAAGGCACTTATATCAAATCAGTGCACTTGAGCTCTACTATGGGGCCAAGCGTCAAAGTAGCTATAAATTAATATTTATAAAAGACTGCCGCTAGTAAGCGGCGGTTTTTTTATCTGAAAATTAAAGAACCGCCGCGCCCGCCACTGCTATTGCAGGGCGAGGCGCGGCGGACAGTGGAATACAACTAGGTGCAGGACCTTCACTAGAGCGGGATTTCAGTCGCGTTGATTTTCCTTGCCCCCTCAAGGACTTCGCTTCTAAACATCATCCTGATGTTGCCTTCGGAGAAATCATCTTGCCAGACCGCGTTCCCGATGACTTCACCAAGCTTCTTGTGGGCCAGCTTGACCGCCTCCAGGGCCGTGTCGAACTTTTTCCGGTTCTGCTTGATCACTGAGTCGTGAGTGGAGCAGTACCTGACCTCGGCCTCCATGGCATCCATGGTCCGAACGCCATCAACCGGATCGCGATCGACGGGCTGATCGCAGTCATGGAGAGAACAAAGTAGGAGAACCTTCATCTTCTCACCTCCTCACTTCCTGATGTCTGGTGATTGGCCAGCGGCTTGACTTTCAGCGGTGGCCTGTGATAGTAGACGTTTGTGGCAGGCGACATGGTCTGAACAACTAATGGACAGCTCGGCGATTTTGAGCGGAGACAAGTGTCTCAAGGGGGGCTCGATGTAGATCTCCTTTCCGCAATAGTAGCAGCTGAGTCGAAAAGTCAAGTGAGTTTCCTGACGGCAGTGAGCGCAAAACGACTCAAGTCCTTCTAAACGCGTGATCGGCAGGTCAATCAGAGGGTCTTCTAAGGCGATCTTTTTCCGACAATGTCGGCAAAGAGCTGTGATACAAATTAGCATTTATGGCTCCTTGGGCTAGTTGTTGAATGTTCAGTTTGGTCAGCATCATCTTAGTTTATTATATTTTACTTGTCAATTTGGCTTGCTTATGCTAATTTACCTTAATTATTAAGCTATAAACATATGCAGTTGATTATTAGCTCAGATATTAAAGAAAACAAAATAGAGGCCATTTTTTGCCCAGTTTTTGAGGATAATGAAAAATTAGCCAAAGTTTTTGCTTTTTTTGTCAAGAATCAGGAAGTAAAATTACTGTCCCGAGTCAAAAAAGAAAAATTTACTGGTCAGAAAAAACACAGTTTTGTAATGCACTTGGAAGACAAGGTAGTAATATTATTGGGTTTGGGATCAGTCAGGAAATTGACTCCAGAAGATTGGCGTGAGACCACGGCTTTGGCCACTGCATTTTTAAAAAATTACCAAGCCAAAAATATTGGTATTATAGCCAACCAGTGGTTGCAGGGTAGTCATGATGTTGAAGGTTTAGCTCAAAGTTTGGCCGAAGGATTACTTTTGTCCAGCTACCGATTTGATAAATACAAAAAAATTGATAAAAATAATATCCAGATAAATATTGATAATTTTTTTGTTGAGCTAACTAAAGAAAAAAAACAAAGTTTTTTAAAGTCCTGGGCTATTGGAAGCTGGCAGGCAAGTGGTACTATATTGGCTCGTGATTTGGTCAATGAGCCAGCCAATGTCATGACTCCAACATATTTAGCAGAGGTAGCTAAAAATATTGCCAAAGGCAATAAGAAAATAAGAGTCAGGATTTTGGAAAAAGAGCAGGTGGAAAGAATGGGTATGGGCGCTTTTGTGGGTGTTGATCGCGGATCTGATGAACCATTGAAATTTATTCACTTGACTTACAAGCCAAGTGCCAGAACAAAAGAAAAAATCGCCTTAGTTGGCAAGGGTATTACCTTTGATAGCGGTGGATTGAATATAAAAACCGGAGACAGCATGACCCAAATGAAAATTGATATGTCTGGAGCCGCTACTGTTTTGGGAATATTTTCAGTTTTGGATCAGTTCAATATCAAAGCAGAAATTCATGGCATTATAGCGGCTTGTGAAAATATGCCTTCTGGCCAAGCTTTGAAACCCGGCGACGTTGTGCGCAACATGCAGGGTAAGAGTATTGAAATTGCCAATACCGATGCTGAAGGAAGGGTGACTTTGGCTGATTCTTTGGCTTATGCCCAAAAAATTGGCGCTAGCAAAATTATCGACATTGCCACCTTGACTGGCGCTGTCATGGTCGCCTTGGGGCCGGATATTGCCGGACTATTTACTAATGATGAAAAATTAGGACAAGAAATAAAAAAAGCCAGTGAAATCACTGGAGAGAAAATGTGGTCCTTGCCACTGCCTGAAGAGTACAAAGAATTAATCAAAAGCTCAGTAGCCGATGTGCGCAATGCTTCCACTATACGCTATGGTGGTGCTATTACTGCGGCGCTATTTTTGCAAGAGTTTATCAATAAAGATGTGCTTTGGGTTCACCTAGATATTGCCGCACCCGCTTATGCTGAAAAACCACTCAACGGCTATACACCGTTAGGCGGGGTGGGTTATGGAGTGCGTACTATTTTGGAGTGGTTAAGGGCTATTTAGCGATATTTTTCTCGCTTAGTAAGGAGGGGGACTAGTTATACTTATTGGCGGCTTCTGGCCAGCCATCTTTCAATATTATTTCTAGAGCCAGATGACAGGAATCTATTATTTCTGGCAGTTTTTTCTTTTCCGAAGTATTGAACTTTTTTAAAACAAAATCTTCAGCCGCGCCATCTTGTGGGCCGATACCCAAGCGCAGACGGACAAAGTCCGTTGATTTTAAGTATTGGATTATGGACTCCAGGCCTTGGTGTCCACCACTGGAGCGTTTGGCGGCTATTTTGAAAATACCCAAAGGCAAATCAAGATCATCGTAGATTACTATAATATCTTCGTTTTTAATTTTGTAGAATTTTTTTAGTTTTTGGACAGCTTCCCCAGAATTGTTCATGTAGTTTTGGGGCTTGCACAAAACTATTTTTTCACTGGCCTCCTGATCAGTGCTCACCAGTGCTTGGCTGTTTTTATCCTCAGACCAATGTAGTTGCCTTTTTTCAGCCAAAGCATCCAAAGCCAAAAATCCCAGGTTATGCCTAGTGAACTGGTATTCTTTTCCGGGATTACCTAAACCGACAATTAATTTCATAAATTAATGTTTATCTTTAATATTTTGAGTTTTTTCTTTGCGAATGACAATTGGCACGCCATTGAAGCCAAACTTGAAACGCAATTGGTTTTCTAAGAAGCGAAAGTAGGAAAAATGCAAATCACTTTTGAAATCAACTTTGATGGCAAAGATGGGGGGTAGAGTTTTGATTTGTCGCAGGTGGTAAATATAAGGGTGCTTGGTGCCTTTGCCCCGCGATGGCTTGTGTTGTTTGACGGAATTTTTTAGCAATCTGTCCAAAGCATTGTCGTCAATAAACTTGTTCATATTTTCCCACAACTCTAAGACCAGTGGCAATAGTTGGCTTAATTGCGCCTTGGAAGTGGCGGAAGTAAATAAAATAGGCGCCCAAGCAACAAAAGGGAAAAAACGACGGTAGTATTGGGTGTAGGTGTTGATAGTGTTGGTGTCTTTGTTGCCTATCAAATCCCATTTGTTGGCTAGGATGATGATGCCTTTGCCAGCATCGGCGGCTAATTTTAATAATTGTTTGTCTTGCTTATTGAGTGGTTTTGAAACATCAGTAACCAAAACAGCGATGTGCGATTTTTTTATGCTCTGTAAACTCTGCTGGGTGCTGAGTTTTTCAAAAATATTTGATAATCTTTTATTTTTTTTGCGTAAACCCGCGGTGTCCACAAAAGTAAAGTGTTTACCATGGTAGGTCAGTGAGATATCTTGGTTGTCTCTGGTGGTGTGGGGTATTGAGGAAACAATTAATCTCTCTTGTCCAATCAGAGTGTTGATGAGCGATGACTTACCGACATTGGGTTGACCAAAGAGGGCTACACGAATACTTTTTTCTTCGGGTGGAGCAGTTTTAAGCTTTGATTTCTTTTTACTACCAGATAAGGTCTTTACCACTTCATCCAAAAGATCACCACAGCCACTACCACTTTTGGCAGAGATGGGTATGGGTTGATCAAAGCCCAAACGGAAAAAATCAGCGATTTGTTGGCGCAGGCGACTAGTGTCAGCTTTGTTGGCTACGAGGATGACTTTTTTCTTGTGTTTTTTTAGGGCTTTGGCTACGGCTTTGTCATCAGACATGATGCCACTGGTAGTGTCCGTGACAAATAATATTAGATCAGCTTCCTCTAAAGCTACAAAAGCTTGTTTTTGTACCTGTGCCTCAATTTCGTTATTGACTTGCTCGTGCATTCCAGCGGTGTCAATCAAAATAAAATCAAGACCGCCCCAAGAGCAGATGGCGTAGTTTCTATCGCGCGTGGTGCCAGACTCTTTGGAGACAATGGCTTTTTGGTGGGAGATCAAGCGATTAAACAGAGTTGATTTGCCAACATTGGTCCGACCAACAATAGCTACCTTGAATAGATTTGACATAAATATTTCTTTCTTTAATTATACCACTTTTTTTGAGTGGTAGCGTCCTGAACTGGCGTAGAAGTCGGCGTAGAGCTTGGCGTGGTGCTGGTCAATAAACTGGGGTCAATAGTGGGTACTAGTTCTCTTGAGGTATCTATTTGCTGGTCTAGACCCAAAACCACCAAGAAATCAAGGTTTTCCCACTGACCGTCGCTATTTTTTAAATCCATTTTTTGAGCAATGACCGCTGAGCTTAATTCCAAAGGCGCATCTGTCAAGCTTGTGGTTTGAAAAATAGCTTCCAAAGATTTTTTGGTGTAGGGTTTATCTTTTGTAAAATCATAAACCACTGAAGTTATCTTGCTAGTATTTGTATCATTGCCATATTTCAAAACATTATAACCCATCTGTTGCAAATGGCTGACGGCCTGTAGAGCTAGTCCAGGAATCGGCGTGCCATTGAGCACGACAATTTTAGCTTTTTCTTGCGGCACTTGGGTATAAGAAAATATTTCTTTGATTAATTTATTGACAGTAGCATAACTACCACTGATTGGTTGCAAAATAAAAGCACCATTTTGGGCAATGCCAGATTTCAGATAGCTACCCGGACCATCATCAATGGACTTGGTGATGATATTTTCCGTATTAGTTCCTTTGGTTAGGTGGGCTAGTTTGACAGCTTCCCAGGGCTCCAAGTCGGTTTTGGTGTATTGATTTAGCAGGGAAAATAAATCAGTAATTTTTTTGGGATTAATCCAGGTATTGAAAGAAGAAACTTTTTCTTTGGTAGCCAGTAATATTTTTTGCTGTCTTCTGATGCGAGCAAAATCCGACCCCTCACCATTGTTGCCGTGGCGTGAGCGGGCAAAGCGTAAAGCAGTCAGACCATCCATTTTTTGTTCACCGGCCTTAAATGATATAGTTTGCACCTGGTAGTTAGCTGTCGGGAATTGATAATCAGAAAAAGTTTTATCAACTGTCACCTTGATACCGCCCAGCGAATCAATCATTTTTACAAAGCCATCAAAATCAATCACCGCGTAATAGTGTATTGGTATTTGGAAAGTGTCAGAGATTACTTTTTTGGCTAATTCTCCTCCTTGGTCATTTTGGCTATGACCAATGGAATAAATTTCGTTGATTTTGGCGTAAGAGCCATTGTAGGGCACCACCATATCGCGTGGTAAGGAAAAAAGCGCTGCTTCTTTACTCGATGGTTTATAGCTGGCTATGATGATCGTGTCAGTCAAATAAGGACCATCATGGCCTGGTCCGCCAATACCCATTAGCAAAAAGTTAATGCGGTCATCTGCTTCACCCTTTAGTTGTTGTTTGGATGGATAAATGATGTTGGTGATCTGTCTGACTAAATAGCTATTTTTTACTCCACCCAAAAAACTATTGTTGCTAGCGGCCAAAATTGATCCAGTAACAGCAAAAATAATAATCAAAAAGACAAAACAGCAGGAACGTCTTTTTTTCCTGCGTCTAGCTGATCTAGAGGGGCTTTGGCCAGTTGGTTCAGATGAATGCCCAATTGCTCGGCCATCATTTCTTTGATCAGTATCGTCAATTTTTTGGGTTTGAAAATCTCCCATTACAAAAAAATACTTATTGGTAAATTAAGTGAGTGTATTATAATGACAATATGCGTAAAAGTCAAGGCAGACGTCTTTGT
>CAZILH010000012.1:0-2358 GCA_964540095.1 uncultured Gammaproteobacteria bacterium
AGCAACGCCATGGTAAGGCGTAGGTCCGCGGTTCAAGCCCGCGAGACGGCTCCATTCGATTTCCGTGCATATTAAATGTTTTATATAAAAACCATCTTTCCAGTTTTTTAACTGGTTTTTTGTTTAATTAAAAATCTAAATGTGCTATAATAAATTTATATATTGACTATTTTGTTAAAAAATGTTAAACTATGATGTTTATTAAATAAGTATGCCTAGAAAAAAAATTGGTGATTTTGAGGATCTAAAGAGGCGAGATACAGATTCCGATGGCTTGTCGGATTATGATGAGATTTTTGTTTATCATTCTGATCCTTTAAGCACTGAATCTAAACACGATGGTTTTACGGATCTTCAAAGAGCTAAGTTAGATACGTCAATAAATAATTTATTTATGAAAGATTTTTTTATCCCCAACAAAAACAATAATTTTAAACCGCATATTTTAAAAACTAGGCGCATATTTTTTTATTCTCTGAGTGCCGTGTTAATAAAAATTTTAGTGGTTGGTTTTGTTTTTGTTTTTCCAGTGACTGCTTGGTTGACGCCAGATTTTTTGCAAGCAGAGAGTAAAGAAATTGTGACTTTGACCAACACCTTAAGACAATCCTTGGCTTTGCAACCACTTCGGGAAAATGAAGTTTTAGAAGCGGCTGCTTTAGCTAAAGCTGAAGATATGGTGATCAATCAATATTTTGCCCATGTTAGTCCTGAAAAAAAAGGTTTGCGATATTGGCTTACTTCAAAGGGTTATAATTACCAAGTAGCTGGTGAAAATTTGGCCATTGGCTATTCAGCACCAGCTGAAGTTATTGAAGCTTGGAAAAATAGCCCAACGCATTATGCTAACCTAGTAGATCCTGATTACAATGAAATCGGTGTAGCTATGATAGCTGGTCAGTATCAGGAATTTGATACCAAATTAGTAGCTCAAATGTTCGGTTTTCAAAAAACATCGCCAATGCAAGAAGTTAAGCCAGTTGAACCACCAAAGACCTTGGTTTCTACCACTACAGAGCCCTTAGTATTGTCCGAAAAGAGCGTTAGTGTTGTGGTTCCCCCAAAAGATATCAAACCATTGGCCAAACCTCAAATAACTACGGCTATTGATAATTTACTTACCAAAGAAAGTAGTATTGATATAAATATTTTAGCGCCAGAAGCGGAACAAGCCGTTTTGTTTGTGAATGACAAGAAACAGTCTACAAGCAAAGTTGTTGATGGGCAGGTCTCTGTTCAGCTGATTTTGGAGCCAGGCACAAATAAAGTTTCAGTTCAAGCTGTTCTTGGTAAGCAAACAAGCATTTCCCAAGAATATTTAGTGGAGTATGACAATCAGGCGCCAACCATAGATGAGGAAAAGAGCTTTATATCAGCCATCAAGTCCACAAATAATCAGGCCGTTGTGAAAATAGAGGCCGTGTTGAGCGCTGATACAAAATCAGCTTTTGTCAGATACCGCGATTTTGACATCGTCTTGAAGCAGGACAGCCAGAACACTACTTTGTGGACAGGTAATAGGATTATAGAAAATGTAGATGACAAATTTTTCAGTCCAGTTGTGCCAGCGACAATAGTTGCCTCGGATTTAGCAGGTAATATAAAAACTCAAGATTTGGCTTGGCAGAAAATATTGCTGGATAATCAAAGCACCCTAAATCAATATCTATTTATAAAAAGCACTGATTCAAATAGTTTGAGGCCAATTTTTGATATTTCGGCTTGGTATTACAAATTTATGATTTTGGTGGCGATTATCGCTCTATTGCTCAATATTTTTATTGAAGTTAGGAAACAACACTTGAAAACAATTGCCTCAACAGTAGGTTTTATTGGTCTTTTGGCTTTATTGATTTTATTTTAATTGACTCTAGTTGTTATTTGTGGTAAGAAGGAGTAGTGAGTGGTCAATATCGATGTTGACTAAAAGCACTAAAGGTACTCTAATAAAATTTAATAATAATTAAATATCAAGTCACGTAAAATAAAAATAATTTTTATTTTTACATATTTTAATTAAATTAAACAAGCATATTTATGAAAAATTTTACTTTACGATTTTTAACTAGCTTGATAGTAATTTCTACGCTAGTTTGGCAAGTAAGTTTTTTGCCAAAAGTAGCCTTGGGAAACGATTCTGAGGGTACTGAAATAGCGGAGCTAAGCAGTTTGCAAACGGATGTTGATTTATCTCCAGTTCAGGTAAATGTTGAGGAACAAATTACAACCGAGGAAATAGTCGATCCAGTTGTTGAAGAGAGCGTTTTTGTCGATAAAAAGATTGAAATAATTATTGGACCAAACAACTATTGCGATATTCTGCTTCAGAATGTAAAAAATTATCAAGGCGTGAAATCC
>CAZILH010000012.1:2458-27587 GCA_964540095.1 uncultured Gammaproteobacteria bacterium
ATGCAGTAATTAATCTATCAGATGTAATCTTGGCTACCAATGCTCAGCCATCACCTGATGTCAATCAAGACGGTCAAGTCAATCTGACTGATACGGTTTTAGCTGTACAGTGCAACTATTGCGATATTCTGCTTCAGAATGTAAAAAATTATCAAGGCGTGAAATCCGCCATGGTAAGCGGAATCTATAACGCGGATTTTGATTTAAATCAGGATGCAGTAATTAATCTATCAGATGTAATCTTGGCTACCAATGCTCAGCCATCACCCGATGTCAATCAAGATGGTCAAGTCAATTTGACTGACGTGGTTTTGGCCACGCAACAGTGTCCAGTTCCAGTAGATCAATTTTGCGGTGACGGAGAAGTGAATGGTGCTGAAGAATGTGATGGTGGTGAGCCAGTAGCTTGTGTTGTGGAAGTTGGCGGTTATGCTGGCACAAAATCATGCCATATGCCATCAATTGAAGTTTTGACTCCCCAAAGCATAGAACCAATTTATTGTGTTTTTAATCCCTGTGTTTCTACAGAATATTGTGGTGATGAAATCAAGAATGGCACCGAAGAGTGCGATGCTGGTCCCAATGGATCAAGTACTTGTACTGCCAACTGTACTGCCATAACACCTCCTAATCCTCAGCCAGGACCGTCTGGTGGTGGCGGTGGCGGTGGTGGATTTATTCCAATCAATATATTTAATGTTCAAAGTAGTGTAGCTATTAATTCAGCCAACATTACTTGGGAAACTACTCGCGCCTCATTGACTTGGATGCTGTATGGTACTTCTACTTCTTATGGTTCTGAATACCAAAATACCAATTATCACGCTACTCATACTATAGCCCTAGCTGATTTGTTGCCCAATACCACATATCATTATCAAATAAGAGCCAAAGATAGTGGCAACCACACATCCTATGACATTGATCGCACTTTCACTACATTAAACACTTCGGGTCAATTACCCCCACAAGTTTTGGGTATCAAAGAAATTGCCTGTAAGCCAGATATTGATGGTGATATCAAGGGTATAATGGAATTTATTACTGGATCTCTGGTGCGTGGTTGTGGACCAGAAGTTTATCACGTACTTGGTAATGAGATTTATCATATACCAAATTGGCAATATTTGCATGACAACTATTTTGCTCAAAGAATATACAATGTGACAGATGAAGTAATAGCTCAATACGTTGAAACCAAAGTAGATAATAAAGCCGCTCAAGGAAAAATTAGTAAAATATACGGTATAAAACTTTATTCCGACGGCACTTTGTTAAGAACCACTAACGGCAAAATATATGTTATTAGCAACGGTAAAAAAATGTATATTTCTAATCTGGATGAATTAAAGAAATACGCCGGCAACAAGATGTACAATGTGACAGACGCCGTATTAAACCAATATTAAGAAATTGAATAAAAGCGTCCCAATTGTGGGGCGTTTTTATTTTTGTATTGCTATGCTATAGTTTGTGGGTTAAGTAAAATACAAAAATATGCCAGAACTGCCAGAAGTTGAGACAATTAGGCGTGGTTTGCAAGCCAAAATTGTTAACAAAAATATTGTAAAAATTGAGGTCCATAAGATCAAACAGATTCATGGTGATATTTTTGAGTTTAGAAAAAAATTAATAGGCAATAGTTTTTCCAAAGTAGAGCGAGTTGGTAAGCTCTTAATTTTTAAATTAAAAAAAGGTGATGATTATTTGCTGGTGCATTTGAAAATGACTGGCCAATTGATCTATAAGCATAGAAAAAATATTGTGGCTGGTGGTCATAATCTGCCAATCAGTCAAGAATTGCCCAATAAATATTCCCACATTATGTTATATTTTTCTGATAAGTCCATTCTATTTTACAATGATCTCCGGCAATTTGGTTATTTTAAAATAGTCAGTCATTTGGCCAAAGAAGAAATCAGAAAAAAATATGGACTCGAGCCATTGACCAAATATTTTACATTAACGAATTTTTTGTTGGCCATAAATAAAAAAAGCGGTGTATTAAAAAGTGTTTTGTTGGACCAGCATATTTTTTCTGGTATTGGCAATATTTATGCTGATGAAATTTGTTTTCGAGCTAGTGTCAGGCCTGACAGGCGAGTCAGTATGCTTGAGGATCAGGATAAAAAAAAGATTTTTCAAGCTTGTCACTATATCATGGACAAAGCAGTGAAATCTGGTGGCACCACTTTCAGTGATTATCGGACTGCAGATGGTACTCGGGGGGCTTATGTAAAATATTTGAAGGTCTATGGTCGCGCTAAACAGCTTTGCCTAAAGTGTAAAAAAACCGAAATAAAAAAGCAGAAAATAGCTGGTAGAGGTACACACTTTTGTCCAACTTGTCAGAAGTAGAAAAATATTGACTAAAATAGAAAAAAGTGATATAATAATATATTGTCACAAAACATAGGTTTTTGACAAGTTCGTTGACAAGTCTTGGGTATATATAGACAGTCAATCATTAACCTGCTTACCCCAAAGGAGGGGTCATGTTTCTTCAGAACAAGTTCGTCCTTGATGCGGTGATTGTGATCATCGTGTCGGTTCTTGCCGCGCTGGTCAATAACAGCACAAAGCTGAAGGTGGGGTGGAGAGCGATCATCACCATGGTCTTGCTGGTTGTGGGATTTCTGTTCGCTTCCTGGAACCATCACTGGTTGTTTTTTGCGCCGTCGGCTGTGGCTGAGGGCGCAAAGACAGTCGTGGCAGTTGGGAAGACAGCTGCCAAGGAGGTCTCTCACAATTTCCCGTGGTTTCGTGTGGTGTTGGCACTGATCGTCATCGGTGGCACCATCTTGCAGACCTACCGGGCCTTCAAGCCCAAGCCCTGGTTTGGCAACAAGCCGGACTACTGGGCTGGGGTGTCTACGATCATCTGCGGAGCATCGATCACTTTGGTGATCACGATCACCAACCATCTTGTGGTCTTCATTTGCTTCTTAGTGGCTATTGCCGCTGAGCTTGCAGTCATGAATGCCCAGGTTCCTGAACAGGAGCTCTGGACTCCCAAGGTCTTTGGACGACGTTGTTACTGGACATGGTGGATGGGTGGCAAGTATTGCTTTACTAATGGCTGGAACTGGTGTTTTTATCCCAGGAACTTCCCGGGATTGACTTTCAACGTGGCTAAGCCCAGGAAGGGTGTGCCGTTGAAATGTGTCACAGCGAAGGTGCCTACAAAAGGATTCGCTGTGAAGGGTTCCGACGGTAAGGTTGTTGATTTTGTCGGAGGCGAGGTGGACATAGTGTTCACATTGCTAAATGACACTCACGACGACCTCGATGCGTTCTACTCCTCGCCGAATGAAATCCGCGATGATCCAGCGAAGCTCGCGGTCTACGCTTCAGATATTTATGGGGCGGAATTTCGAGAGTTGCTCAAGGGATTGACTCTCGAAGAAATTCAGCTGGGCAATGTTCTCAAGGGCCATGACTTCAAGAATTCTCGGGAATTGTATGAAAGGGGTAGTGGTCACAAAGTGACCAGCTGCTTGATCGAGGATCCTACTCCTAGCCAGATGGTTCAGGATCAAATCAATGCTCTGGCCGCCAAGCGCATTGAAGTGATCCAGACCGAACTTGATGCAGACATTGCTTTGATCAAGGCCGGAGGAGCTGGTAAAGCTCGTTTGGCCGGACTCAAGCCGTTGATGGATGCCTTGACTGATCCGATTACTTCTGTGGCTGTCAGAGAAGCGGTGGCGGCTGTTCGTGCTATCGATTTTGCTGCCAATTCCAATCTCCGCGTCCTGGTGGAGAAAGAATTGGGACCGCTCATGCCACTCATGCCGCTTATGGCTGAGGCAGCGCAGGACAGCTAGATTTCCAAGACCACTGAGAGCCCCGACTTTTTTTGCACAACGCGTGCAGAAGTCGGGGCTTGTTTTTTTTATCAGAAAATGGGACAATATAAATGATTTAAATTATTAAAAACAAAAATAATATGGAAGACATAATCCAAAATTTTGTTCTGGATTTATTAAAACAAGCCGGTATTGATAATATGCCGGAGGAATTTAAAAAAGAGTATATCGAAAAATTGTCAGTAGAAGCTGAAAGACGTTTGGGTGTCATGGCCATGGAAGAACTGGACGCCAAAGGACTAGAAGCTTTTGAGACCTTTATGAGCGCCCATGAAGCTCCAAAATCAGAAGATTTTTTGGAGTTTTTTAATGGTCATATTAATGATTTTAGCGTCAAAGCCAACAAAACTTTGCAAGATTTTGCGCAAGAATTTTTGTCTAGCGCCACTGAGCTCAAGGGCCAAAAAATGTCAGTTTAAACAAGTATGACTAACAAAGAAAAGATTTCTAAAATTAAAGAGATTTATAACAATTTTTTACTGGCTGTAAATAAATTGAAACAAGAAGCCATTAGTCGACGCCAAAAGAAAAGTGAGGCCAGTAATAAAGCAGAAATTGATGATATATTAAATAAAATTAATAGTAATTTTTAGTATATGGCGCAAGAATTTAATTCTAGGGATGAGTCAGTTGGTAGTACAGATACTGGTAGAGTTCGTTATGAATATGAACCAAGACAAATACTTAATATTGAAAAGTCAGATGGTGATGTGGCCATGGAAGCAGAGCAAGCTGAAGAAAGCATTGGAGCTGAGCTTGCTAATTTTCGGGCAGAAGAAGGTGTTGATACCCCACATTTAGTCAGGGAAGTTGAAAGGTTAGCGGCCAGTAGTAAGGCAGAAATTAAACTAGTTTTGAATCCAGAAACTAGCTCTAGTCAGAAGCGTGTTATTTTTGATTATTCTGAAGCCAATGAATGGTCGGAGCTATACTCAGAGATAGTTCGGCATATGGGAAGCGCAGATGCTGATATGGTGATTAATAGCATAAATGCTTTTCGTGAAGGTAAAATGAGTGAAAAAGAATTACCAGTGACTGCAGATTCGCACATCAAAGAAGTTGTTTTAAAGTTGAAAAATAAAGAAGCATTGTCAAATGAAGAAACCGATAAGTCAGTTGTTGGCGTAGAAGTTCCTAGCCAAAATAATGTAAAATTGCCAGAAGAGGTTGTTCCTGAACCAGCAGAAACTCCAGTTGAGACACCAGTGATACCAGAAAAAGTAGAAAAAGATTTAGGTTACTTGGATATTGATCCTAAAGTTATTTGGGAAAAATTGTCAGCGAAAGATGTTGTTGACTTGCAGGCAAGGATGAAGGCCGGGGATATGGCCAAAATAAATGAATTTTATCAAGGCAAGATAAAAGAAGTTTTAGTTGATCAAAAAAAAGATCAAGCCGAAGATGAAGCTTTATTGAAACAAATGGCTGAATCAATCAACGCCATAATTCAGCAAAAAGTAGAATTGGAAGCTGAGCGTGAATTATTAAAAACTGGCCTAAAGGGCAAAAGCGCCATGCTGGGCAAGTTCGCTCTTAATGTGGGGATCATGGGCGGCACTTCTGTAGCCACATCTTTAGCCATAGGTAGTTTGGGTATTGTCACAGGTGGAGTCGGTGTTGCTGTAGCTGGTGGGGCTGCAGTGACTTTGGTAAGGTTTTTAATGCGAAAAGTTGAAGAGAACCGTCAAAAAACAACACCAGATAGTGTAAAAGAAAGAAACAAAAAAGAAGAAGCTGAAAATTTGGCCAAAGAAAAAGCTAAAATTATTGATACTATTTTTTCATCAGATAATTTAGAAAAATTAAGAAAACAACTAAGTGGTCACATTGCCAATACTTTGAGGGAGCAGACCAGTGGCCATGCTTTGGAAGCACTCAAAGAATATCAGCAAGTTGATGGCGCAGAAGGATCAGAAGTTTCCGCTGCCAAGTTGCGAAAGGTGGAAGAACAGTTGTATTTAAATGCCTTGACCATGGTGCGAGCCGAACATCCAGAAGCTACCCCCGAACAACAAAAAAACATGGCTTTGACCTGGGCTTTGACTTTGGGTCAGCATGAAAAAGGGGAAAATTTAGCCAAAAAAAGATTAGAAGAAATAAAAAAATCCAAGCCGGTTTTGTATGGAATTATTGAAAAATATAATTTGTTAAGCGCTGGCAGTCCTGACAAAAAGCCAAGCGGTCTGAGCAAAGAAGAAGAAAGTATTTGGCAAAAATCAAAGTATGATTTGATGAGCGTAGGTATTGGTACAGCTGTTGGTACAGCAGTACGCACCATCGGAGTGGCTCGAGTGGCTGCGGGCTCGGTAGCTGGCGCTGGTCTTGGCTATAAGCTTGGAGAGTGGATGGAAAAACGAGATGAAAAAAAAGCTTTGGCGGAAATCGTTAAGATGATAGACGAGAGTGAGCAGGTAATACAAGATATTGAATTTCCTACTGATCAAATTGAGAAATTAAAAAAAGATAGTATTTTTGTAAAAAGCAAACTGGATTTAGGATTATTAGACAGCGATCCACTTTTGAAAAGTCGAGCGGAAAATTTTATTCATCAAGTGCAAAAAATAGAATTGAAAAATCAGGAATCATTGGAAAAATTATTGGCTAGTGTGAGCGAGCGAACTGACCAGCGGGCCAAACAAGTGGAGGATGATTTGGACAGAATCGGTTCCAAGATAAAGAACAGGCGCTTGTGGACAACTATTGGTGGCGCAGTATTGGGTGGGGCAGCTGCTTGGTATATTGGCGAGCTTACAAAAAAGAACGAAACAACGCCAACGCCAAAACCACCAGTAGATAGTGATATCACTTGGCATGATATCCAAAATTTGCATATTCAACATGATACTCCAGAGCTTCGCTTTGAAGATACAATAGATTCATCAAAAGTCAATGGATCTGACTCTATTTGGCGTTCTACCCATCAAATTTTTGAAGATCACGCCAAAGAATTAGGATATAAGGGGGATTTAAATGACCATGAAGTTTTGTCAAAATGGGCCGAAACTCAAACAGCTAACACTGTCCAACACTTGAATCAGGAACAGGGTGGCAATTTAGCCGATTTAGTTCATGATGGTGATAAGGTAAGGGTAGAAATTTTGGATGGTAAGCCACATTTGAGTTTTGAAGCTTCTTCAGGAATAGAGGCCAGCCATCTTTCAGATACAAATGTTGGGCATTTAGCCGACCAGCAGAATTTTAATCCCAATATAGATCATCATTTGGCCATAGACCCAAAGACCGGCGATCAGTATTTAGAAATAAAATCAGGCGATGGGGCATACAAAGTATATGATTGGGATAGAGACGGTCGCCCCAATGTATTTTTTCCAGATGGTCATAGCCAGGAAATGAGTCAACAGGAATTATCAAAGCTTTTAGCAGACAAAAATATTATAAATGTGCCGGCTGCTGAGGTCGCTGGTCAAGCCAGTGAAGTAGATCTAGCTATAGCTGATCTTGACAAAGCCGCGGATATTGTTCGACAGCACACACTAGAAAAATTTTTAGCACAAGGCGGGGATTATAATCACAGTTTATATGAGGCAGCAAATAACTCTGGTCATCTAGATGAATTAGTGACCAAGGTAGTAGCCAGTGGCAATCAAGAGCAATTGTCAGGATTAGTGCATGATTATGTCAGAGACCACGGCTGGTCTGAGGAAAAAACTAATTTATTTATTAGTGCTTTGAAACGTGGTGACAAAATAGACCTATCTTCGGGGCATTTTGATTTAAATAATCCGCAAGTCATTGTCGAAAATATGCATGGTTTTGAAGCTTCGGCGCTTGATAGTTTTGATCAAGTCAAAGACATGCCAGCTGGTCAATGGATGCCAGTAAGAATGGGTGATGAATATGCTCTGGTTCAGAAATATCATACTGGTGTTTGGCCTTTAAGATCAGATCATTATTTGATTGACACTGATGGTGATCATAAGGTTGATGCTTTGAAGTTGGATGACAATGCTATGCGACAAGCTTTTTTGAAAAAAGGAGCAGAGTCGATTAAAAGTACAGTGAAAGGTGTTATTAAAAATTTTCCACCCAACAATCATCAATCGCCAATGTAATATAAATTAAAACAACCCAGCCCAGCTCCTCGCGAGGGGCTGGACTGGGTTGTTTATATTTCCGAGAATATTTTTTCCACTTCTTGCGGTGAGTTGACTCTAACCAAATTGTATCTAAGCTCAGAGGCCTGCGGATGTCCTTTGACATAAAATAATAAATGTTTGCGCATTTCTTGGAAACCTTTTGGTCCTTTATTTTCGTAGAGCAGATGAGCGTGTTCAATGGCCGTAGCTTTTATTTCCGGCCAAGTAATTTCTTGATACTGGCCAGTCAATAAATAATCTTTGATTTGTTTGAATAGCCAGGGCTTGCCATAGAGCGATCTGGCCAAGGCAATGCCATCAGCTTTGGTGTATTTTAGATCGCTGACTACTGACTCCACACTTTGAAAAGAGCCATTGATCAAAAATATTCCCTGCTTGAATTTTTCGCGCAAAGTTTTTAACATTTCCAAATCAACTGGTCCGGCAAAAGGAGTTTCATAAGTGCGCCCATGAACAATCATGGCGGCTAGGGGATAATCCTGCAAAGCGTCTAATAAATCCACAGCTGTAATTTTACCTTTTTCTGGTGCTCCAGCCACAGCATTCAAGCTAATTCTAGTTTTTATGGAAACGGGAATCGTCACGGCCTCAATAGTGCTGGCTACAATTTTTTTGACAGTATTCATATCGCGGAGCAAACATATACCACCACCATGGCCAGCTACTTTTTTGGCTGGACAGCCAAAATTTATGTCTACCCCAGCAAAACCAAGTTTTTCAATCAGTTTAGCGGCCTTGGGGTACAAATCGCTTCTTTTGCCAAAGATCTGGGCAACAATTGGCTGTTCACTGGCCTTGTACTCCAGCATTTGCAAGGTTTTTTTACTATCATAAAACAAAGCATCAACCGACACAAATTCAGTATAAACCACATCAGCGCCCCATTTTTTACAAAGCTGGCGCCAAGCCGAATCAGTAATGCCAGCCATTGGTGTGCTAGTCAGTATTGGTAAGGCAAGTTTTCCCCAAAAATTATCCATAAATTATGCAAAAATCCCAATTGGAAAGTTGGGATTATTTATAGCAGATAAAAGCTGTATTGGCAAGAATCATAGCCAATCCTTTTTTTTGAACCAGCTGAGCAAGCCAGTCATTATTACTAGCATTAGAGAAATAATAATATAAAAATCAAAGCGCGCGCCGACAATCGGCGTGGCTTCGCTCTTCATGCCAAAGATAACAGCCAGTAAATTGGCTGGCATCAATACCACCGATATTATAGTCAGTACCCTGATTATTTCATTCAACTTGTAAGACATTAGTGATTCATTGGCTTCTTGAAAAGCAGAGATATTTTCTTTTTGCGTTTCCAAAATATCCCAAATATCCTTAGTGCGATCCAAAATATTAGAAAAATATATCTGGGTATTGTCGGGCATAAAAACTTTAGTGTTGCTGGCCATTAGTTTTTTTATTATATTTTTGTGGGCCTGCATTATTTTGCGTAAGTTTACGATATTTCTCTTGATATTGAGAATTTCCTTGGCAACTATTTTTTCCTTGCCAGCAAAAATATTGTGCTCCATTTCTTCAATGTCATGATTGACGTGATCCAGCATGGGCATAGTGTAGTTTTGTAAGCGGTGCAGTATTTCATAAAGCAGAAAAACAGGGTGGTCTTGCATGTATTGATCTTGGCTGTAGTCATTTTTTTGCATGTCGTGAAAAAAGTTGTCCACGACTTGGGTCAGACTATCACTAATGGTGATCAAATATTTTGGTCCAATAAAAAAATCCATTTCGCTGGATTCGATTACTTTGTTTTTCCGATCGTAAAAAGGAAAAGTTAAAATAAAGAAAAGATAGTGGGGGTATTCGCTGATTTGTGGTCGCTGAATACGACCAATGCAGTCCTCAAGGTCAAGTGGGTGAAACTGATATTCGGCGCGTAGATATTCTATATCAGCTGGCGTTGGCTTGCTGATATGCAGCCAAGTCATTTTTTTTGTTTTGATTTGGTTAATTTGCATTTATTTTTATTTGTTTATATTATAGCACTTTTTTTCGTGCTAGCAAAGAAACTTTTGAAAAAAAGTCCTTTTGTGTTATAATTATATAAATGCTTTTTGCAGAAGATGATAGGTCAAAGCAAAAAAAAAGATTCCGTCAGGGCTTTTTTTGAGTCCCGATTTGTTAATTTAATTTTGGTTGTATTATTAGTTTTGTCTGTTGTCAAAGTTTTCCGCGAAGCAATGGTGCGCTACGAAATCAATAAAGAAATAGGAACTTTAGAAAATCAACTTAATGATTTGGAAAGCAAGTCCGACAAAATTGGGAACATGATAGCTTACCTTAAAACTGACCAGTATATAGAAAAGGAAGCCAGGACTAAGCTCAATTTAGTAAAGCCCGGAGAAAAACAAATAAATTTTGTTTCCAGCACCGCTGGTTCAGTACAAGCAGAGTTAGCCAAATCATCACCAAATTATGTTAAATGGTTTAATTATTTTTTTAAATGAAAAAGTTTAATACTGTAAGCTTCAAAAAAAAGACCCTGATTTTGGTTGTAGTGGCTCTTATTTTGATTGTAGCTAGTCAGTGGTGGACGATTCGGATGATTTATGCCAAAAAATTTAATGGCGATGTAGCTATGTTATTCGCTAGAATCTATCATTTATCAGCCGGTAATGTTGTTAATTCTGGTGGCAATATAGATATTGCCTTGGCTGATTATATTAGTGATGAAAATTTTGCTTTTGATTATTTGAAAAAACAAGCAAGTGCCAAAGGTGAGGAGTTTACAACTAGCGACCAAGAAGTTAGAGAAATTGCTTGGGATAAGATTCTGCGTCAAACTTGGGTTGAAAATATAGCCAAAAATAATAAGATCAGCATCAATGATCAAGATATAGCTGATTTTTATGAAAGCATGGGTGGCAAGGATAATTTACAGCAGGGTCTGCAAAAAGCTAAAGTTAACGCCTCTAATTACGAAAGTTTTGTGATCAAACCGTCAATCATGGAAGCTAAAGTTTATAAGTATTTATTGGATAATTTTAATGATTTAGCTGGTATGCAAAAAGCCCAAAATGCCTACCAAGCTCTAGTTGATAATAAAAAAGACTTTGAGGAGGTGGCTAAAGAATTTTCTGACGATATGACTTATGTTGAGGATAGTATGTTTGTCAGCACCGACCAATTAGGAGAGTTTGGTGAGCCAATAAAAAATTTGCAACCCGGAGAATATACCAAAATTATGACTTTACCCGGCAATCCTAGTTATTACATAATATGGCGTTTGCAGAGTAATAGTATTGATCCAGAAACTAAGCAGGAGGTCAAAGAATTAAGAGGCATTGCTATCAAGGCCAAGAGTATGGATGAATTTTTTTCTGATTGGAAAAATAATTCCCAAATAAATCAATGGTACAAATAAAACACAAATTAAAATATTTAATACTGCTTAGTTTTTTTGGTATTTTGGCTTCATCAGCTCGGGCGGATGTTGATGTTATTAACACGGATTTTTTTCATAAAATATCGGTCAGTAGTATAAATTTGACTTTGCTTGATTGGGATAAGGAAATAAAACAGTGGGTAGTAGATTGGCATCCGGTATCAGATGATGTCTTTGAACTGGGTCTTTATCCGTCAAATTCCACACCAGCTTTTTCTTTGAGCTCAGCTGAATCGTGGTTATACAGTCCGGATCAAAACAATTGGCAGGTCTTAGATAATAGCGCTATAAAGAATAACAAAATTTATTTGAAAAAGAATACTGATGATTCTTCCTTGCCAGTAGAAATTGTAGTTGATAAAGATAAAGAGTTAGTCAATATTGCGGAATATTCTGATTATCAGCTACCGGAAAATATTAAATTGATATCAAGAGTTTATCAGTTGGACTCCCAAAAAACTGATTTAGCTATCAAATTTTATTATCAAAGCGTTAATAGTTGGCATAAGCAAATTTTTCAATATGATCCCTCATTACAAACTTGGTCAAAATTGGAGGCCTACAATAATGTAGAAGAAAAATTTTTAAAGCAGACATTCAGCAAATTGACAGGGCCGATTTATTTGGCGATTTTTGAAGATGAAACAGCCAATGATGGTGTGGCTAGTTTTTATGATCAGTCCAGGTATCGTAGCTTTGGGTATAAAAACGGCCTTTATGCTGCTTCGCGCCAATATCCAAAAGGAACCAAGCTGAAAGTCACGCGTTTGTTGAGCGGTAAGTCAGTTATTGTGACAGTCAATGATTATGGCCCAGAGTCCAAGACCAATCGTCTGATTGATCTGGACAAAACAGCTTTTAAACAAATTGCTTCTTTGGGAGCGGGATTAATATATGTAAAAGTTGAACCAATATGATTGAAATAACTAATTTATCGAAAATTTACAAAAAAAATATTCAAGCCCTAAAGGATGTAAGCTTAAAAGTAATGCCGGGTGAGTTTATTTCAGTAGTTGGCCAAAGTGGCAGTGGAAAATCCACTTTGATTAAATTAATTATTGCTGAAGAAAAAGTCACTTCCGGCAAAATAATAATCGGTGGCTGGGATATTACTAATATCAAGGATTATGAGATACCAACCTTGCGTCGACAGTTGGGGATAATTTTTCAGGATTATAAGTTGTTGCCGAAAAAAACAGCTTATGAAAATATTGCTTTTGCTTTAGAAGTTTGTGGCTATAAGCCAAAAGATATTATCAAAACAGCCCAGCAAATGCTTTCCTTGGTTGGTCTCAAGGACAAGGGCGATCGCTATCCTCACCAGCTATCTGGCGGTGAACAACAGAGGGTAGCTATTGGTCGTAGCTTGGTGCACAAGCCAAAACTGCTCGTGGCTGATGAGCCGACTGGCAATTTGGATTCCATCAATACGCGAGATATTATTGATTTATTGAAAAAAATAAACAGTATGGGCACTACGGTTTTGTTGGTGACTCACAATCGGGATGTGGTTAATAATTTAAAGAGTCGGGTCATAACCCTAGATCATGGTTATATGATTAGTGATCAAACACACGGTCGTTATTTATTATAAAAAATATGTATAGTTTTTTTAGAATCATCAAGTTTGCTTTGCAGGGATTTTTTAGAAATTTTTGGCTCACCCTAGTCACAGTGACTATGATGTTTTTGTCTTTATTTTCCGTCACTCTTCTTTTGGGTATTGATTACTTGAAGCAAGCCACCTTGGAAGGCGTAGAGCAGAAGGTAGATATTTTGGTGTCGCTAAAGCCCAACGTCAGTAAGGAAAATCTTGATGCCCTATACGATGATCTGAAGTATTTGCCCGAGGTGAAAAAAGTCACCATCATCACGCCAGAGGATAATAAAAAGCTTTTTCAAGAGCGTAATGCTGATAGCTCAGTACTGAATGCCTTGGATATTTTTGGTGAAAACGAAAATCCCTTTTCCTATAATCTAGCAGTCAATGCCTATGATCTGAACCAGTACCAAAAAATACTAAGTTTCATACAGCAAGATAAATATAAAACTATAGTGGAGAGCAGTGCTTTTCATAATTATGAACAATTTATTTCTCAGATCAATAAAATTTCCGATTCAGTCAACCGTTATAGCTGGTATATTATCGGCATATTTATACTTATTTCCGCTATTGTGATTTTCAACACTATTCGCATGAGTATTTATACGCGGAAAGATGAGATTATAATAATCAAATTAGTAGGCGCCAGTAATTGGTTTGTGCAAATACCGTTTATTATTGAAAGCTTGCTTTATGCTTTGTTGGCTTTGGTTTTGGTTATTTTGGTTGTCTTTACGGCTGCTAATTTTTTACAACCCTCACTCAATGTCTATTATCAAGGCAGTGAGGTTATTAATTTAACTAATTATTTTCATAGTAAGTTTTGGGTTATTTTTGGTGGGCAGTTTTTGGCTCTAGCTTTTTTAAATAGCATGAGCACACTTTTTGCTGTCAGAAAATATTTGAAATCTCAATAAAATAGTTATTAAAAAAAACAGCCCCACATCTTGCGGTGCGGGGTTGTTTTTAAGTTTGAAAATTATTTGGCGACTACATCAATATAGCGCATATTTTTTAAGCTACTGTCAAAACGAGGTTTTTTGACTGTGCGGAATTTTATCGCGCCAGCAACTGTAGCAAACAAAGTGTCATCTTTACCGCGTTTTACGTTCAGGCCTGGCTTAAACTTGGTGCCTCTTTGGCGTACCAAAATAGAACCAGCTTTGGCTACTTGACCAGCAAATAATTTGACTCCTAGACGCTGGGCTTGGGAATCACGGCCGAGAGTTGTAGATCCTTGGGATTTCTTATGTGCCATACTTTTACTAAATTAGATGTTAAAAATGTAAAAATAGTATAATGGAAATATATAAAAAAGTCAAGCCCATTAAATAGTTTCCAGAAGGGAGGCTACAAATAGGCCTGACTTCGCAGGCACTACATGATTTTTAAAAGCTGTTTTTTTGGTAGAAAATTGAAATAGCGGTGGACCATAATTTTACGAGAATACTTTTTGAGTAGCTCATTTT
The DNA here is from genome assembly GCA_964540095.1 of uncultured Gammaproteobacteria bacterium. Taxonomy (GTDB): domain Bacteria; phylum Patescibacteriota; class Patescibacteriia; order UBA1558; family GWA2-36-10; genus CALMZN01. The sequence continues at coordinate 16,915 of CAZILH010000012.1, forward strand.
CCTGATGCAACATCATTTTGCGATACCAAAATTTTATTTTTCGTTTGGGCATATTATTGGTTGAAAGTTCTTAAGACACCTCTGACTATGCCTTGGATGGCTGGGTTTTTGTCGTAGATGGGTTGCATAGTCCTATTGGCTGGCTGTAGTCGGATGCGGTCTTTTTCTCGATAATAACGCTTCAAGGTGGCATAAGTATTATCCAGCAGGGCTACTACAACATCGCCATTTTGCGGATAAAAGCTACGCTCAACAATCACATAATCTCCATCCAAAATACCATCCTCAATCATGGAGTCACCGCGTACTTTCAAGACATAGCTGTTTTCGTCTCTGGCCATGCTTTGGGGCACTGTAATGGTCTCATTTTGCTCAATGGCCTCAATTGGCTCACCAGCGGCAATCAGACCCACCAGAGGCAATTCTATGGCCTTACCAAAGCGGAATTTGACCAGCTCAAGAGAGCGGGCAGCATTGTGAGTGCTGGTGATCAAGCCCTTGTCTTCCAGAGCGCGTACATGGTCATGGACTGTGGCTGTAGAGGATAGGCCAAAGTATTCGGCTATTTCTCGGTAGCTAGGGGCATAGCCATTGAGCTGAATAAACTCCGTAATGTAATCCAGCATCAATTTTTGTTTTTTTGTAATGTGAGACATATGTTTGTATTTTATCTATATTTATTATATACCGAACAAAAAGCGAACGTCAAGTATGAACCTGTGGATAACTAAAAAATTCACAATTTTAACTTGTGAATCTTTCAACTTTTTAACTTTACCGCCCAAAGGGCGGTCGCCCTATGGGTGATACTTCTCGCTTTTTTTATTGTATCGTCAGATAAAAATTTTCTTCAGGTGTTAAAATAAATAATTTATCACCCTTGTTATTAAATAAATATAATTTTTTCAAGGGGTTGTCTAGGATTGAAATAGTATTTCTTTTGTCACGGCCATCAATCTCGGTGATAAATGTCTGATCATTGCTTTCACTTAAAAAATAACTGCCATTGGGATGCCACAGGACATCAGTGACAATTTTGGTAGAGCGATCAATAAGCGTTGACCAATCTTCTTTAAAATTATAGACACTGGTTTCGTAGCCATTGGTGAATAAAACTCGGTCATCATGAATATCAGCCACAGTGTGGGGGATGACTGTGGGGTTGGTATCAGCTTTTTTGATGTATAATCCAGCACCCAAAGCAAATATGCTTAATTTATCATCGGCTTGCCAAGCTTTAAGCGCGCCCTTATTTAAGTTTTCTATTTTATCAACTATTGAAAAATCAGATTTTTTGATTTTTTGGAATTGGTAGGTTTTGTCATCAGTGGTTAAGGAAAGCAAATAATCGCCCACAACATCAAAATCAACAAAAGATAAATCAATACTTATTGCTTGGTCTTTGGAGTCAAGTTGATTAGTGTAATGACGATATATTTTTTGATTTTTTTGGTACCAAATCAAGCCAGCGTCATTGTTGTCCCAAATTATTTTATCCGGAGCAAGGATATTTAACTGGCGCAGATTTTTTTGGTCTAGGTTGAATAAATAATAAACATTTTTAATACTCAGTAAAATTTCTTGGTTATTAGGTGACCAATCAACTAATTGGTATTTGTCAGTGAATTTGAAAGCCACTTGAGATTTTTCCTGCTCAATATCAGTAATATTTAGATTATTTTCCGAGTCAAAAAAGCCATATTGATTTTGCTGTTTGTTGACCAGCCAAACACTACTGCCGGATGATAGATGGGTTTTTTCTCTATCAGCCAAAAATAAGACAATATCCTCGGCAAAAGTGGTTTCTCCAGAATAAATTTCTAATTTTTTTGTCCAAGACACGTATTTGTCTTTTTTCACCAAAACATCGTATTTGCCCGAAGATATTTCTACTATTTGGGTAGGAGTTTTTTGCTTGATTTTTTTGTTGTCAACATATATTTCAGCGCTACGCGGGTAGGATTTGACATAAAGAGCGCCATTTTTTTCTATATTGCGATTGGTCCAATTATAACGATAGCCCAAAGCATAAAAAATTAGGATGGGGGTAATAATTATAAACAACAAAATATAGGCAGAATAGGTGAAGCGATTAAGTGTTTTGTTCATCTTGTTGGAAAGCCGATTTTAGGGTATTATTTATATGATAATTTATCATTACTATACTATGTCTAAATTTATTATTCAAGGCGCTAAGAGTTTGCAGGGGAGCATCAAGGTAGCTGGTTTTAAAAACGCGGCTACGCCAATTATTGCTTCGACAGTGATGTGCAAGGAGAAAATAAAGTTGCACAATGTGCCCGTAATTGAAGATGTTAAAAAAATGCTTCAAATACTGGTTTCCATGGGCTCAAAAGTTGTCTGGACAGACAAAAATAGCTTGGAAATAGATAATGCTGATTTGAATCCGGAAAAATTGGACATGGAATTAGTAAAAACCATGCGTTCCTCAATATTATTGATGGGCGCTTTGGTTGGGCGTTTTGGCAAATTGAAGACCAGAGAGCCCGGTGGCTGTCAAATAGGGGCCAGATCACTAGATGCCCACTTGATGGGTTTTGAACAATTGGGTATTGATATCCAGACCGAGGATAAATTTTTTATTTTGGAAAAAAAGAGACCATCAGCCGAAAGTATAACCATGAGTGAATTTTCGGTTACTGGCACAGAAAATATGATCATGGCCGCGACCTTAAATCATGGCGCTATTACTATCAATATTGCGGCCGCTGATCCATCGGTTCAGGATTTGTGCTGGTTTTTGCAGTCCATGGGCGCGGAAATTGCTGGTATTGGCACACATACTTTGAAAATCAAAGGAGTCAAAACACTGCATGCCAGTGAATACCATATCATGCCCGATCCGATTGAGACCGGCACTTTTATTTGTTTGGCTGGGGCCACTAGATCAGATTTGGAGATAATAAATTGCGCTCCACACTTTATGGCTCTAGAAATTGAGAAATATAGAGAAGTTGGCCTGAAAATAGATATCCAGTATCAAGCCGAAAGAAAAAATAAAGAATACCAGCTAGCCAATATCAAAGTCAGCGGTAAAGTAGAGCTGAAAGCCATTAAAAAAATTCACGATATGCCTTATCCTGGTTTTGCGGCTGATTTACTGCAACCATTTTCGGTCTTGATGACGCAAGCTGAAGGCACATCTTTGGTGCACGACTGGATGTATGATGGTCGGCTAAAGTATGTGGCCGAATTAAAAAAAATGGGTGCTAATATAGTTGTTTCTGACCCACACCGTATTATCATCATTGGGCCATCGCCACTTTTTGGCAAGGAAATTACCAGTTTTGATCTGCGGGCGGGAGCCACGCTAATCATTGCCGCCTTAGCTGCTACTGGCACCAGCGTGGTGGATAATATTTATCAAGTAGATAGGGGCTATGAGGCCTTGGATGTGCGCTTGTCGGCCTTGGGAGCCAAAATAGAAAGAACAAACGAATAGGGTTTGTCCTAAAAAATTTCTAAATTTTTTAGGAAATTTTGTGAGTATAGAAAAATATTTAATTATTAATTTTTAACAAAGTGGATCAATTCAAAACTTTTGATTCAGAAATGTCTGTCAAGCCAAAGCCCTGGTACAAGCAGTACAACAAAGTATATATTTGGGTATTAGTAGTGGTCATGACTTTTGTTTTTGGTTTTGCTTTTGGCCAATTTAATGCCCAAAAATCCAACACCAATCAGATTATTACCAAAACCTCAGGCACCTTGGCCAATATTTTTGGCAACAATTCTAATATAGACACCAAGTTGTTTCAAGAAGTTTGGGATGAAATACACAACCAATATATTTATAAGAACAAAATAGACGATGCTCAGCTTTTTTATGGTTCGATTTATGGCCTAGTAGCGGCCTTGGATGATCCGCACAGTACTTTTATGGATCCGCAAGTGGCTCAGGAGTATCAGGCCGGTCTTAAGGGGGAGTTTTCTGGTATTGGCGCGGAAATTGGCCGTAAGAATAATTTTATAGTCGTTATTGCCGCTTTACCGGGCGCGCCAGCGGAAAAAGCTGGATTAAAAAGCGGTGATCGTATTTTGGCCATTGATGGCCAGGACGCTACTGGTTTTTCGGCTGACAAAGCCGTGTCTTTGATCAGGGGAGAAAAAGGCACCAAAGTTATTTTGTCCATTTTATCAAAAGGGGAGAATCAAACCAAAGACGTCACTATTGTCAGAGAAAAAATAACTGCTCCTAGTGTTATTTATAAAAATGAAAACAATATTGCCATTGTCAGAATAACTGGTTTCAATGATGACACTTCTTCGGCTTTTGCCAGTGTGGCGCAAAAAATATTAAATCAAAACCCAAAAGGTTTGATCATTGATCTGCGCAGTAATCCGGGTGGCTATTTGGAAACAGCCGTTGATCTGGCTGGCTATTGGCTGGAGCCAGGGCAGGTAGTGGTCAGGGAAGAATTTGCTGATAAAAGTCAAAATACAGAGCACAAAGCAGATACCAAAACTAGTTTGCGTAAATTTAAGACCGTGGTTCTAGTCAATGAAGGGTCAGCTTCGGCTTCTGAAATATTGGCTGGAGCACTCAAGGACTACAATATTTCTCAGCTAGTGGGCATGAAGACCTATGGCAAGGGTTCAGTACAAAGCTTGATATCTTTGCGCAGTAATTCGGCGCTGAAGATTACGGTTGCTAAATGGCTGACACCTCTTGGCAAATCCATTGAGCCGGATGGCATCACGCCAGATGTGGTAGTGGATTTTACTGAAGAAGAATATAATAACGACCAAGATCCTCAGCTTGATAAGGCCATAGAGTTAATTGAAACAAAATAATGAAAGTAATTTTGTTGGAAAATTTAGCGTCTTTGGGCAAAAAAGGCGAGATTAAAAATGTCAGCGATGGCTATGCAGTAAATTTTTTGTTGCCGCAAAAAAAAGCTATTTTAGCCACTGACCAAAGTGTCCGCTATTTCGAGCATCAGCAAGATGAGCAAGAAAAAAATTTAGCTGAACAGCAAAGCAAATATTCCAAAATAATAAAAAATTTAAACAATAAAACGCTTAATTTTGTTGGCAAGACATCGAGCCAGAATCATTTGTTTGCTGGCATTGGTGTGGCAGAAATTATCGCCTTAGTAAAACAAAATTATAATTTAGATTTGCACAGCAATTGGTTTTTAGAAAATTATTTTTTTAAGAACACTGGCAAGTTTCCTATTATTTTGAAGTTGCCAAACAATGAAAAAATAAGTTTAAATATAATAATTAAATCTTTAACAGAGAAAGAATAAAATATTGTGATTGTCGAAAGAACCAAGTTTATTTTTATCACCGGTGGCGTCTGCTCGGGCCTGGGCAAGGGTATTGCCTCGGCTTCTATTGGCGCCATTTTGCGTTCGGCTGGCTTTAGTGTTTTTTCTTTAAAGCTGGACCCATATCTCAACATTGATCCGGGCACTATGAGTCCTTACCAGCATGGTGAGGTCTATGTGACCGATGATGGCACAGAAACCGATCTGGATTTGGGGCATTATGAGCGTTTCATTGATGTCAGTTTGACCAGATTATCCAATCTGACTACAGGAAGAATTTATGAAAAAGTTTTGAAAGGCGAGCGCAGTGGAGCTTATTTGGGAAAAACTATTCAGATTATCCCGCACATTACTAATGAAATAAAAGATTATATCAAACTAGCGGCCAGTGAAAGTAGGGCGGATTTTGTGCTGATCGAAATTGGTGGCACAGTCGGCGATATAGAAGGCGAGCCATATTTGGAAGCGGCTCGGCAGTTCAAGCAAGAGATTGGGTCAGCAAATGTACTTTTTGTGCATTTGACTTTGTTGCCATTTTTGCGAACTTCTGGCGAGCTCAAAACCAAGCCCACTCAAATGTCTGTGCGCGAGCTATATCGACGCGGTATTCAGCCGGATATTATATTAGTCCGCTCGGACAAGCCAGTGACCAAAGAAGCCATCCAAAAAATTGCTTTATTTGCTGATGTTTGCGAGTCGGCAGTCATTCCGGCGCCAACCGTCAGGACTATCTATGAAGTGCCAGTCAATTTTGAAAAAAAATATAATATTTCCAAAATTATTTTTGAAAAATTACAAGTCACGCCTAGAAAAACTAGATTGGAAGATTGGGAGAATTTGGTAAAAAAAATTGTCACCAATCATAAGAAAAAAATGCCAATTGCTTTGGTTGGTAAGTACAATGAAAACCATGATGCTTATATTAGTGTGATTGAGGCCTTGAAGTCAGCTTGTTATTTTAATAATGTTTCTTTGGAACTAGTGTGGGTCAATGCTAGTAAGCTCGAAAAAAATGATCAGAGTGAATATAAAAAATTAGTCAAAGTGGCTGGCATTGTAGTGCCGGGTGGTTTTGGGCACCGCGGAGTAGAGGGTAAAATAATGGCTGCCAAATATGCCCGTGAGCACAAAAAACCATATTTGGGCTTGTGCCTAGGCATGCAGGTGGCGACCATTGAGTTTGCTAGACACGTGCTCAATACCCAAGACGCTAATTCCACTGAGTTTAACCCCAAGACAGCCAATCCAGTAATTCACATTTTACCGGGACATACAGCTGAAGAAGAAAAGGGTGGTACTTTGCGACTGGGCTCTTATCCCTGTGTTTTGGATAAGGACTCTTTGAGCCACAAAGCTTATCAAAAATCAAGAATTGATGAGCGCCATAGGCATCGCTATGAGTTCAATATGGATTATCGGGAGCGCCTGGAAAAAGCTGGTCTGCGTATAGCTGGTATTTCGCCAGACAAAAGATTGGTAGAAATTATTGAGCTCAAGGACCATCCATTTTTTGTGGCTTCACAATTTCATCCTGAGTTTAAGTCCAGACCACTCAGACCGCACCCACTTTTTCGGGACTTCATAAAGGCATCTTTAAAATAGTTTTTTAAAAAATATGCTATAATATAAGATAACAATAATTATTAATCAAAAAAATATGGAAGAAACAACAAATCAAGGCCATAAATATACTAATAAGGGTTTTATACTCAAAGTAATTGCCCTATTATTAGTAGCGGGTATTATTGTGGTGTCAATTATTAGAGACCGGATTGTCAGTAACCAGCAATGGACAGTCCAAATACCGGGTGAGGGTCGCGTTGCTTATACTCCCGATGTAGCTAAAATTAGCTTGGGAGTGCAGGTTGATCGCGTGGCCAATGCTGAGCAAGCTATGAAGGATTTGAATAATAAAATCGCTAATATTATAAAAGCCGTCAAGGATCAGGGTATTGCTGATAGCGAAATTAAAACAGAAAATTATAGCTTGAACCCAATAACGGATTATATTGACGGTCGGCCAATTACTTCTGGCTATTCGGCCAATGAGCAATTGCAAGTGACAGTCAAAGATATTTCCGATAATTCTCGAGTGGGAAAAATAATTTCTGCGGCCACTGGCGCGGGCGCCAATCAGGTGAATAATATTTCTTTTGAGCTTTCTAATATGTCGCAAATAAAACAAGAAGCTAGGATCAAGGCCATACTTGATGCCAAGGAAAAAGCCAAAGAAATATCCAGTAAATCTGGAGTTAGATTGGGTCGCATTGTTGGCTGGTGGGAAAATTCGCCTATGCCACTTTATGACGCCAAAGGCGGTATGGGAGCCGGTGGTGGTGTGGCTGTTGAGTCAGCCAGCGTGCCATCTGGTACTTATGAATATGTGGTAGAAGTCAATATAAATTATTTAGTGAAATAAATAATAGTTTAAACAAAAAATCACCCTGAGTGTAGTCGAAGGGGTGATTTTTTATTTTTATTAATTTAACAATATTTAATAATTTACCCAGTATTGAATTTTGGCTTTGGCTTTTAAGCTGGCTATAAAAGTTGTAGCTTCACTATTAAGCTTTTGGTTACGTAATTCGTTTTTAACTTGCTCGTTAATTATGGCCTCTTGTCCTTCAGTGATGGGTACTTGGTTGTCGGCGATATATTTAGCAACCTCTTCATCGCTAATAGTTGTTTTGTCGGCCAGTAAATTTTCTAATTCTTTTTGAGTAACAATCTGTTCCTTCAAATCATTAATAGTCATATTTTGGGCGGCTAAGGCATTATCCATGGTGTCACCTTGTGAGGTTATTTGCGCTTCTATTTTTTTTATTTCAGCATCGACTTCTTCTCCGCTGACTTTGATTTGTTTTATTTTGGCCTCGTTTTTGATTAGTTTTTCAATAACTAGGGATTCTAATAAATTTTTCCCAGCTTCTTTTTCTAGTTTTTGAACAATGGTTAAACGGCTTATTGGACTACCATCAACAAATGCCACTACAAACAGGCCCTTAAACAACCAAGCTAAAATACCCAAAACAATAATTATTGAAACAATAATTATAAGTTTTTTACTAATTTTTATTGATTTTTGATCAATTTTTTGCTCTTGCTCTGGCACAATCGATGAAGTTTCTTCAATAATGTTTTCCGACATATAATTTTATTTTTAATTAATTTTTTAAATTTTTTTACTAGCAGTAAACTATTCGCTATGCTCAAGTTCACCGCATGAACCAATGGCTCATTTATGGAATGGCTCGGGGCGCTGCGCTATTGCGCAGCATCTTAGGTTACTCCGCCAATGGCGGAGTACTCTTTGAAGTTTCGAGCCAAACTCACTTTGTTCGTTTGGCTCGGGGACAGGGATTCGAACCCCGATTAATGGCTTCAAAGGCCACTGTCCTGCCATTAGACGATCCCCGAATGTATTAAATTTTACTTATGGCCACTGCGCAGCAAATATTTATTCCTTTGAATACTTGTCCCGTTGTGAGCGTAAGCGAACTTGCGGGGTCATTAGACGACCCGCCTCGCCGAGACGAGCTCAGCGAGTCGAGGCGGATCCCCGAATAAATATAAAAAACAAAAAAATTATAGAACAAATATTCGTTTTAGTCAATAAATAATGAGGCCGCCCCTTTTTATGGATATGTTTCCATAAGTTCGGGGCGGCCTCTGCGCCTACATGCCTCCTACAACCACAGCTTGAAGTAGTGCATGGTCAGAGCGTTGCTGAAGTTGACCGCTCTGATCGTGTCAATGTCCGTGAGGTCAGTTGGGTCTCTGTATTTACTCAAGCTCACAGCAATTGCCCGACGGACAATCTGGTCGGAGTCCTTGTTTTCCCCATTGACGTGGTCTTGCAGGTAAGGGAGGACCAATCTAGCAACTGCCTGGGGAGAGATGCTATGATTGGCAACAGGCCGATGAAGAATCAGAACATGGACCAAGCCCCAGGCCATCAGGGCCTTGGCCAATTGCTCGGTGTTGCCATAGTGTTCTGGGGTTAACATGGCATACGCCGCTCTCTTACTACCTGATTGGACCGCTGCCCACTTGTCGGTCGAGTGTTCCAGAAAGTGACTTATGAAGCGAGGATAGGGCGGCTCCAAGAGAGCTGCGCGGCGTTGGCCGAGAAACACGACGAGCGATTGATACGAGGGCCCGATTTCTCCGTGCCAAGACAACTCTAGGGCATCGTACAGGAGTTCCTTGACAGTGAGCTGCTGAGCCAAGTCGGCAAGCTCACTACTTGCACTTGCCGCTTGTTCCAGAAAGAACTCGGTCTTTCTGGCGAAGAGTGCGTTTCCAGCCAGACCGTCGCTGTCTCCCCTCAAACGGGCCATGGCATAGAGTAGTCCGATTGCTTCGGGCTCGGTGGCGACTTTCTGCCATTGGGTCAGTAAGGCACTCCAACTGGTGATTTTTTTTAAGGTGCTCATCTCTATACCTCCTTTTGTTCTGGCCACCGCTGTTCTGGGCGGCCTGGTAGAGATGTAGTTAATACTTAGCAGTGGTAAATTTTTTTGTCAAGCTTCATTGATTTTGGTGTTAAAATATGAGATTATATAAAATATTGACCTAAATAAATTATGAAGCAACGACAAATCAATTTTTTAGCAATCATTACGTTTATTTTATTGGCGTCTAGCTTGGGCTACTACTATCGGGTAAATGTAAATTATGCCTGGAAGAGCTTAGCTAATGATTTGCAACCTTGCCAAAAGCCGATAAGCTATACTATCACCAATCTTGATTCGCGTTTTAATTTGACTAAGGAAGAATTGTTGGACAACATAAAAGAAGCAACGAAAGTATGGGAAACGCCTATTAATAAAAAATTGTTTGAATATTCACCAAATGGAGACGTAAAAATAAATTTGGTCTATGATTCCAGACAAAAAGCCACCGATGCTTTAAAAAATATTGGCATAGTTATTAGTAGTGATCGGGCTAGCTATAATGTTTTAAAAATTAAGTATGATTCACTGCTAGTATCTTATAATCAGAAAAAGGCCACGATAGATTCTCTGCTTGTGGCCTATAATTCGGCTAGTAGTAATTATGAAAAAAATATAAATTATTGGAATAGTCGTGGCGGAGCACCGCAAGGGCAATATGATAAATTGGAGCAAGAGAGGATTGATTTGAATAATCAAGTGACTAGAATAAATCAGGAAAAGGATTCCTTAAATGAATTAGCAGATACAATAAATTTGCTTAGTGCAAATCTTAATAAATTAATAAATACTCTTAACTTACAAATAAATACCTATAACACTGTTGGTTCGTCAAATGGTCAACAATTTAGCGAAGGGGAATATATAAGCGATGCTAATAAAACAGTTATCAACATTTATCAATATAATAATAGTCAGGATTTGG
>CAZILH010000013.1:0-27407 GCA_964540095.1 uncultured Gammaproteobacteria bacterium
GTTTTGATATTTCCAAAAAAAGATCGCGGATAATTTTAGAGCATCGACTCAGAGAAAAGCTGGATCATCCCGAAAAATTGGATGAGTCGGACCATCAAGCTTTGGCTTATATTTTGGACACCCTAGTATCTTCCAAAGAAAAATGGAATAATTATTTTATTTTCATCCTGTCTGGCTTGGCGCTAGTGGTTGGTTTGTTGCTGGACTTTGTTTTTTAAGAAATAATTTTTTATAAAAATATGCGTCAAGATTTATTAGATAAATTTTTGCAAGACAAGCAGTGTCTGGCCGTAGTTTGCAATCAGTGGGGTGATACGGGCAAGGGCAAGCTCGTTGATTTACTGGCGGCACTTTGGGCGGATATTATTATTCGTGGCACTGGTGGCGCCAATGCTGGGCACACCATCGTAGTCAAAGATCAAAAACATATTTTTCATCTTTTGCCCTCTGGTATTTTGCATGATGTTACGGGTAAGATAAACATCATTGGTCGAGGCGTGGCTTTTGACCCACAAGCGGTCATTGATGAATTGGATATTTTGCATATTGCTGGAATTAAGGTCAAAAATTTTAAAATTAGCCATCAAGCCCCATTAGTTTTGCCTTATCATATTTTGGTAGACAGGATTGGTGACAAATCACAACAGATTGGCACCACTGGCCGAGGCATCGGGCCACTCTATACTGACTACACCGCTCGACACTCTTTGTTTCTTAATGATATTTTTAACAAAGATTTATTTAGAGAAAAATTAACAAAATATTTGGCTGGTAAAAAAAGTATTTTAGAGGGTTTGGATAAAAATGTAGCCAAAGAAGTTTTGGCTCATCCGCATTTGGGTTCAGGAATATATTTTAATCCCGAAACAATTTTGGATGTCGAAGCCATAGTAGCCAAATACACTGGTGATTTTGCTGATAAGTTAAAGCCCTATATTATAGATTTAGAAAAATTTGTACAAAATGCCTTGGTAGCCAAGAAAAAAATTCTACTAGAAGGCGCTCAGGGCACACTGCTGAGTATTGATCACGGCACCACCAAATATCAGACCTCTTCCGACTGCACCATAGCGGGTTTGGCTAAGGGCGCTGGCCTTAGGGAGGGTCAGGTAGATCATGTCTTTGGTATTGCCAAGGCCTTTTATATGACCAGAGTCGGTCATGGGCCTTTTCCCACTGAGTTTGGGGGTTTACAGAGCGAAAAATATTGCGAACAAGGCATAACTCGCGAGCAAGAAAAATCTGAGCACGCGAGTAAAGTTGATGAATATTTGCAGGCCGATGACCAGTTCAACTTAGGTATTGCTGTGCGCTTGCTAGGGGATGAATACGGGGCCACTACTGGACGCACTCGCCGCAATGGTTGGCTGGATTTGGTGGCTCTGAAATATGCTATGCAGTATAACGGCCAGAGTTTGACGCTGACCAAAGTAGATGTCTTGGATAAGTTCAAAAAAATTAAATTAGGTGTGGCTTACAAATATATTGGGCCAGATATTTTTTATGCTGGCCAGGAATTAAAAACTAATCAGGAAATAGATTTTTTCCCGCGTTTTTCAGAAATTTTATATAATTGTGAGCCGGTCTACAAAGAATTTGACGGCTGGCAGACAGCTATTTCGGCTATTGAGGATTATGGTTCATTGCCTCAGGAAATAAAAACGATAGTTGATTTCATCGAGCAGTACACTGGTGGTAAAATAGATATTATTTCCGTCGGCCCGGACAGAGAACAGACAATTTTTAAATTTTAATATCATTATAATATATTTTTTGCTATAATGCTCTTATGTTGAACATCTACTTTAAAAACGAAAAAGGCAATCGCTTGGAAAATATAGACCAGATTAGAGATGGTGTTTGGATTAATGCTAGTCACCTGGAACATGACGATTTAGAAAAATTAGCCAGCATGACGGATTTAGATTTGCTGGATTTACAAGATGTTTTGGACTTGCATGAGTTGCCACGTATTGAAAGGCAGGAAAAAACCTTGTTGTTTTTCGTGCGAATTCCTCGGGAGCAGATTGATGACAAGGAAATAATTCACACCACACCTTTGACCTTTATTATTACGGAAAAATATTTTATCAGTTTGGTTTTATTTGAGGACAAAGTCATAAAAGATATTTTGAAAAGTAGCTTGTCTATTGCCACCACTCAAAAGGCCAAGTTATTAATTTATATTTTTTTAAAAATTTCTCAGCGTTTTACTTCTCGTGTCCGCGAAGTCAATAACCTAGTGGCCTCCCAAAAGAAAAAAATTGAAAATATCACAGATTCGGATATCAATGAATTAATTAAATACGAAGACCTACTTAATCAATATATGTCGGCCTTGATTCCGGTGCGCAATGTTTTTGAGAGTATGTTGGCTGGCAATTATTTCAAGCTGGAAGAGGAGGATAGTGATTTGTTGAATGACATGATTATCAGCATCAGGCAGTCAGCCGAAATTTGCCAAGTCAACCTGAAGAGCATCAAAAGTTTGCGCGATTCTTATCAGATTTTGTTTACCAATAAATTGAATCGCACTATCCAATTTTTGACTGCTTTTACTATCATTATGACTATTCCCACTATTGTCGCTAGCTTGTTTGGCATGAACGTAACTTTGCCTTTTGCCACTCATCCGCTAGCTTTTGTGTATGTTTTAGTTATATCTTTTGTGACAGTAGGTGTTTTTCTGCTGGTTTTTTATAAGAAAAAGTGGTTGTAGTTTTTGGTTTTAAAACAAATATTTAACCCCTCGACAAGCTTGGCTTGTCGAGGGGTTTTGTTTTGCGACCTTTGCGATCACAGGGCGTCTAGGATTTCGGTCAGCTTTTCGGCAATAACCGGTGCCACGCTGACATGCTGGATTATTCCGCCAGTGCGGTTTTCATAGCTACCGCGATAGATGGTATCGCCAGCCATGATCTGGGCGAAGGGGCAGTTCTTCCTGCGCCCGGCTTTGCGCTTCCAGCCGGGCGAGCACTTCATGTGGGTCACTACCAGATCGACTCGGTAGGCTTCAGCCCCCAAGAGATCACGACAGGTGTCAGAGGCTGTGCCAGCGGTGTCGAGTTCGTCCTCGCGGATGATTATATAGGCATCCTTGACCACTTCTTTGCTTATGAGCTCGATCTTGATGTCGTTCTCCGTTTCCATCCTAGCGATCAGCTCGAGATCAGCCGGTGTAGGCGGGACATTGGTGACAATGTTGCCAGTGTCTTTCCTTTTCTTCAAGGACAAGAGTACCGGCAAGTTCAAGATCTTGGCCAAAGCAATGGTGCGGAGCAGGGAGCCCATGTCCGCCGACAGGATTTTGGTTTGCTTACCGAGTTCACTCGCTTGGGTGATAGATTCCCGCAAGGCCGCAGCATAGAGCGGAGTCGGTTTGACGTGATGGTATTCCAAGCCGACCAATTCGCAGTTCTGACGCGTCTTTTCGGAGTGAACGTCACAGAGGATTAGACGATCTGCGCCATTGGCCTTTATGTTGTAGATGAACCAGAAGTTCAAGTCAAACTCTTCCTCGATTTCCGGATGATCTTGACGTCGAAAAGCCATAAAGGGCATGACTACGGTCAAGCTTTTGGCGCCATACCTTTTCTTGATAGCGTGAATAAGGATCAGGGCTTCCAAAACCAACTCCATACTGTGGGTGCTCAAGAAGAGCACGGCGTCTTTACCACGAATTTTGTGCCACTCGTCAAAAGCATAGTCGGGCTCGCCATCTGGAAAGCGTCCAAAGTCGGTGTGGGAGAGTTGAAGACGAGATTCGCCAATGCGGCGGTTGTTGACCACACTGACGATGGCTGCGGCTAAGTGGTTGGTATCACCACGACCACAAAACAGCATGATTTGTTCGGACTTAGCCATGGGGGTTTCCTCCTAGAAAATTGTGAAGGACAAGTGTCCTGTATGCTCGATCTTCTGTACGGACTTTATAGTCAATATATAACGCCAATTTAGTGTTTTTGTCAATTTAAGATATTGCTTTGAATTTAGAGGTATTTTTGTTATGCTTTAGTTGGGTTTTTTGGTCTTGTGCCATAGGCGGCCTTGAAATAAAAAAGCTGGTATTTGCGTATTAAAAAATATGGTGGTCAATGAGGATAAGCTTGAAAAAAGTGATATAGAGCTGGTTAGGATGACCTTGTTTAATCAAGAGAATTTTTTGTATTTGGTTCAGCGTTACGAAAAAAAATTACTGCGTTTTATCCAGAGGATTTCTGGCCTGAGCTCGGACGATGCGCAGGATTTATTGCAGGAAGTTTTTATTAAGGTCTACCAAAATTTAAATGATTTTGATCAGAGTTTGAAATTTTCTTCTTGGTTGTATCGCATTACTCATAATCAAGTAATTAGCAATTATCGCAAAAATAAGAGTCGACCGCAGTTGTCGTTGTTTGATCTGGACTGGGAGTCCTGTGAAAGTTTGGCCAGTGATTTTGATATCAGCCAAACCTTAGACCAGGGCATTCTAAAAGAAAAAATGTCCCGAGCTTTGGATAGTTTAGATTTGAAATACAAAGAAGTGATTATTTTAAAATATCTAGAAGAAAGAAGCTATGAAGAAATATCAGATATTATTAAAAAACCAGTGAGTACGGTTGGTACTTTGTTGCGTCGAGCCAAAAAAGCTTTACAAAAAGAATTTAGACAATAAATATATGAAAAACTCTGGTCAAGAAATTTTAGATAAAATAAAAGAGCAAAATATTCAGCCCAAAAAACGCTGGGAATTTTTATTTAAAGATTATTTATTATGGCTAGCTTTTGGGCTGGCGATATTCTTTGGTGGCCTAGCATCATCGGCGACTATTTTTATTTTTCAGCATGTTACTTGGGTAGAGATGGCGCCTGGTTTCAGCCCCTTGAAGAGATTGTGGGTCAATTTGCCATTGTTCTGGTTGTTGAGCTTGTCATTGTTTTGCTTTTTGGCTTGGTATGATTTCAAAAATACCAAGCGTGGCTATAAATATCATCCTTTAGTCATAGTATTATTTAGTATTGTTTTGAGTATGCTCTTGGGCGCGGCCATGTATTCACTCGGCTTGGGTCAGAAGCTAGAAGAGGCCTTTTTTAGGCGCGTACCGCTTTACAAACAAATGTTTCGTCAAGGTGGGCGCATGCTAGTGGAGCCCGACAAAGGACATTTGGCTGGCATTATCACCAATATAGGATCTGATACTATCACAGTTGAGGATTTTCTTGGCAGGTCATGGACCATCAGTACTAGCACCGACGAATTTCAGTCAGGTCAAAGGGTGATGCTGATTGGTCAGATGTCAGATGACGATCATTTTATCTGTGAAAATATTAAGCCCTGGGTCAAAAGAGCTGGGCCACCTCCACTACCAATGTTTTTTCAGCCATAATTTCATTTTGAAATAATTTTTGGCCAGCTAGCGTATTAATTAATGCAAGAGGAGTTAGGCCGATTCCCATTTAATAATTAACAAAAATAATTTATGGAGAAAAAACAATATTTATTAGTAGCTTTTTTGGGTCTATTGGTGACCACCGCCGTGGTAGCTTCTACCAGTTTTGCTTTTGGCGGTCGAAGTGGCGACGCTGTCGGAATCAATACTGATCGCGAGCAAGTTCAGCAAGCCATTACCAATAACGACTATAGTGCTTGGCAGACAGCCATGACAGCACGAGTGGCTGAAATGCGTCAGCAAGCCACTGACCTAGAAACCAAAATCAACCAGGATACTTTCAACAAAGTATCTCAAGCCCATCAATTGATGCAAGCCGGCAAAATAGATGAAGCCAAAGCAATCTTTGACGAGGTGGGCATGTTTGGCCCAATGGGTAATGGTCATATGGGTGGCCGTGGTCTGGGTATGAAGGGGCAAGGTTTAGGCGCCGCCAATACCCAAAATTAAATTCAATAATTTTTTCATTGCTCACCTTACAAAATCGCCTCCGCTTTGCGGGGGTGGTTTTTATTTGGTATACTAAAAATATTATTAACCATAAAAATATGAGTAAAAAAAGTATTTTGCGTTATGCTTTGGCTGAGGTATTAGCAGCAGTTTTGTATGTCTTCTTGATTGGTCTATTTCTTCGTAATGCCGAAAAAATATTTGGACCAGAAGACAGCATGTTGAGTCCAGTGGCCTTTTTGCTATTACTGGTATTTTCGGCGGCTTTTATGGGTTTGACTATTTTTGGACGGACCATTGTTTGGTATTTGGACGGACAAAAAAAAGAGGCCGTAAAGCTTTTATTTTATAAATTAGCTTATTTATTTGTTTTTACATTTTTGGCCATGTTTGGCTTGGTCTTGAGTAAATAATTTTTATGCGCCGAATATTTTTGTTTATTATTTTTGTTTTAGCGCTTGGCTCGGCTAGTTATTTTGTGTTTCACCAAAAAGCTATTGCTCCGACCCTGCCCCAAGAGCTAACAAATAATAATCAAAATAATCAAATAGTTGCTCCCACGCCAAGTAAAGTAAGTGAAATTGTCGAGCCGATTGCCGATGCTATGGACAGAGTGACTAAAAAGCCATTTGGCATCAAAATTTCTCTAAAAGATTCACCGGTACAGCCAGAGCGTTTTAGTGGCTACCATACAGGTGTGGATTTTGAGACCACCGAAGTAGAACAAAATATTGATGTGCCGGTTTATGCTATTTGCTCTGGACCTTTGGCGCTTAAAAAATACGCCACTGGTTATGGTGGAGTCGCTGTCCAATCTTGCCAGATAGAAAATGAGACGGTGACAGTAATTTATGGACACTTGCGTTTGGCTAGTATTGCAGCTCCCGTCAGGCAGGAGATAAAAGCTGGTGAGCAAATCGGATTTTTGGGCAAGGGATACAGCACCGAGACAGATGGCGAGAGAAAGCATTTACATTTAGGCATTCACTATGGTGAACAAGTGATCTTGTTGGGCTATGTCCAAAAGCAATCTGAGCTTTCGGCTTGGTTGGATGTCACAAAATTTTTTACAGAATAATTTCACTATTCATATTTACCAACTCGTGCTATATTGACTATATAATCATTAAAATAATTTTATGAATATAAAAAAATATAGCATTATTTCGTTTTTAATTATAAGTATTTTTGTAGTTGGCGGTTGTGGTCTTAATTTGACCAATAATACAACTAATAGGCCAGACAACTCAAATAACGCCAATGGGCAGGATGATTCTAACACGAATGATTCTGGCACAATAGATTTAGATACAAATAACTCCAATACTATTGATCTTAGCAACAGGTCTTTAGATACTTTTCCCAAGGATATTTTATCTAATACCAGCGTCCGCAAACTTATATTATCTAATAACAATTTAAAGACCCTGCCAGCAGAAATTGGTCAGTTGACTAATCTGGAGGAGTTGTATTTAGATAACAATCAGTTGGGTGGCGCTTTACCCGGAGAAATTCGTAAGATGAGTAAGTTAAGAATTCTGGATGTTCATAATAATAACATGAGTGGTGTGCCAGCCGAAGTTGGTCAGCTGCAAAATTTACAAACATTGAATCTTTCCAATAATCAATTGACTGGCTTGCCTTATGAAATGGGTAATTTGAAAAATCTTAAAACCTTAAATATTTCCGGCAATAATTATTCGGAAATAGACCTAGGTATTATCAAAGAAAAATTACCAGCTAGCGTGAATATTATCAAATAACAATCATAAAAATATTCCAATTAACCCTTGTTTAATAACGGACAAATAATAAGCAAACTGTAATAAAAGTGCTAGCCTTTCGTCTATATAGGTATGATAGAATCAAATAATAATCTCACTAAGCAAACATTTGCTTATTATTTTAAACACGTTTTGAAATACCGCGTGTCTTTTTTTGTTATTTTGATTTTTATTGTTTTGGCTTCGGGCGCGCGAGTGTTGATGCCGGTTTATTACAAGAAATTTTTTGATTTATTGACCAAGACCGGTGAGATGGCCGCTATGTCTCAATTTTCCAAAATATTGTTGACAATTTTGGCTATCGATTTGTTTGCTTGGGTGTGCTGGCGGGTCTTGAGTTTTACAGCCAGTCATTTCCAGACCCATGTCATGTCGGATTTGTTTAACTCTAGTTTTGCTTACTTGCACAAGCACTCGGTTTCTTTTTTTAATAATAATTTTACTGGTTCGCTAGTCAAGAAAGTCAATCGTTTTGTCTATTCTTTTGCTTCGATCATGGATGTTTTTGTTTGGAGTCTGATACCCAGCTTGGTCAATGTTGCTTTGATTGTTTATGTTTTGTCACGACGTAATATTTGGGTGGGTATGGCTGTTTTGGTTTGGGTGATATTATTTTGTACTATCAATTTTGTTTTCAGTCGCTACAAATTAAAATATGACGTCAAGCGTAGCGAGCTTGATTCCAAGGTCAGTGGCGCTTTGGCTGACACTATTACCAATCAGCTGAATATAAAATTGTTTAATGGTTACAGCCGAGAAAATAATGCTTTCCGCAAAATTACCGGACAACTGCAAGCCATGCGTAATTTTACCTGGAATATGACCAATTATTTTGATGCTGTCCAGACCCTAATGATGATTGGCCTGGAAATCGGGCTGATGTTTTATGCTTTGAAATTGTGGCGAGAGGGATTGGTCACTATTGGCGATTTTGTCTTGATCCAGACCTATCTGATAAATATGTTTGATCGTTTGTGGGATTTTGGTCGCATCATCAGATATTATTATGAGGCCATGGCTGATGCTCAAGAAATGACTGAGATATTAGAAAAGCCCCACGAAATTGTTGACATACCCAAGGCCAAGCAGCTGAAAGTCAGTGAAGGTAAAATTGAGTTTGTCGATGTTGATTTTAGCTACAATCAAACCAGACAAATTATTAAAAAATTAAACTTAGTTATTCAGCCCAAAGAAAAAGTAGCCATAGTCGGTCCCTCGGGTGGTGGCAAATCAACTATTGCTAGCATCTTGTTGCGCCAACATGACTTGACTGATGGGCGGATAATTATTGACGGTCAAAATATTAGCCAGGTCAGCCAAGAAAGCTTGTGGTCCAATATTAGCTTGGTCAATCAAGACCCGATTTTGTTTCACCGCTCCTTGAGTGAAAATATTTCTTATGGCTTGTGGGGTTCAAATCAAGAACAAGTAGTCAAAGC
The DNA here is from genome assembly GCA_964540095.1 of uncultured Gammaproteobacteria bacterium. GTDB lineage: Bacteria > Patescibacteriota > Patescibacteriia > UBA1558 > GWA2-36-10 > CALMZN01. Next base: position 9,103 of record CAZILH010000013.1, read on the forward strand.
TGCCAAGATGGCTCATTGCCATGATTTTATCAAAGGTTTTACCCAAGGCTATGATACTTTCGTGGGTGAGCGGGGCATGCGCTTGTCCGGTGGCGAGCGTCAACGCGTGGCTATGGCTAGAGCTATTATAAAAAACGCACCGATTCTGGTTTTAGATGAAGCGACTAGTAGCTTGGACTCGGAGTCCGAGGAGTTGATTCAAAAAGCCCTAAGTAATCTGATGAAAAATAAGACCGTAATTGTCATTGCTCATCGTTTGTCTACTATCATGAAGATGGACAGAATAGTGGTTGTCGATCAGGGCCAAATAGTGGAGCAGGGTAGTCACGCCGAGCTTTTGAAAAAACGAGATGGCTTTTATCAGCGCCTGTGGTCCAAACAGGTTGGTGGGTTTATTTCATAAATCAGAAGCAGAAGGTCGCCAGGTGGGCGATTTTTTGCTATAATACTTGATACTCCACACTTTATGATGTCACTAAAAAGAAATAGTCGATTTTTTTCCATATTAATTTTTTTGTTGGGCTTAATATTGGCCATTGTTTATTTGCGGGCTCCTATCAGTAGGGAGTTTATCATTGACATCGGTCGATCAGGTTTGTTTGGCGCAATGCTTGTTGGCGCGCTGTATAGTTTTGCTTTTACCTCAAGTATTGCTACGGCAATTTTTTCCACAGCTCCATACAATGTCCATCCACTGATAATCGCTTTTTTTGGTGGCTTGGGGGCGGCGATGTATGACTTGATTATTTTTACTTTTGTTCGAGCCAAAACAGGTAGTAGTTTTTTTGAGGCATTAAAAACAAAAATGCACAAGCGTCAAAAATTTGCCTCAGTATTTTTATCTTTTGTTGGTGTGGTTATTTTGGCTTCCCCACTACCTGATGAGTTAGCCGCAGGAATTTTAGGATTTTCTAAATTGTCAGTTAAAAATTTTGTCTTTATCTCTTTTTTAGCAAATGTCACGGGCATTTTTATTATTTTACTTATTAGTAATTAATTTTTATAAATAATATGAAAAGTTTGAAAACAATTATTATTATTTTGGTGGTATTTTTTGTGTTGGGTGGTCTATTCCTTTATTTTAATCGCGATTTACAAAATACCAAAAATCAGCTAAGTGGCGTCAATAGCGAACTAGCCAGCTTAAAACAAAAAATGCAAGAAGCGCAAAAAGACGAAATTGACGCGCATGGTTGTATTATAAACAGGGGTTATACTTGGTGCGATTTGACGGCCAAATGTTTCAAAACCAGCGAAGAAAAATGCGAGCTTAGTATTGAAGAAACCGTCAAGGGTTTGTTGGTCGAGAAATACAAAAAAGATCCAAGTGAGGTAGTGGTAGCGGTTTCTCAAAGCGACGATATTCACGCTGTGGGAGCGGTCAGTTTTAGTACCGATGATCAAGCCGAGGGTGGTATGTTTATCGCCATTAAGCAAGATGGTGCTTGGAAGCTATTATATGATGGCAATGGCGCGGCTGATTGTCTAGAATTGGAAAAAATGGATTTTCCCAGCAATATGCTGATTAATTTTTGTGATTAAAATTTCCCCAAAAAACACCCTAGCTAAAAGTGGGGTGTTTTTTTGCAAAAACTATTCTTTTTTTTAAAAAAAGTGTTATAATTTAGCTATCTGATTATTAGTATAATTTATGGAAAAGAAATTTTTGTTTATCAGTATCGAGGGTTTGTTGTGTGATATTGCTTGGATTATCAGCAAGGAGGGTAATCAAGTAAAGGTCTACATTAGCGACAAAAATGCTGACGATATCGGGATAGGTTTTGTGGAGCGTGTGGACGCTTGGGAGGATTGGGTGACTTGGGCCGATGTCATTGTTTTTGACGATACCTTGGGGCACGGAGCTATGGCTGAGGATTTGAGAAAAAAGGGCAAGCTAGTCATCGGTGGTACTAGGTACACCGATCGCTTGGAAGATGATCGTAGTTTTGGCCAGGAAGAGATGAAGAGTCATGGTATTTCTATCATTCCTTACCAAATTTTTACTTCTTTTGATCAGGCCATTGATTTTGTGAAGAAAAATCCTGGGCGCTATGTGATAAAATCTAGCGGTGAATCACACGTGTCCAAAGCTTTTTTGTTTATTGGTGAAGAAGATGACGGGCAAGATGTGTTGCATATCCTAGAGGCCTATAAAAAAGTTTTTTCTGATAAAGTTGCAGAAATTCAGTTGCAAAAAAGAGTGGTGGGTGTGGAGGTAGCTATTGGTGGCTTTTTCAATGGTCATGAATTTTTGAATCCCATCAATGTAAATTTTGAGCATAAAAAATTATTTCCCGGAAATATTGGCCCCTCGACTGGCGAGATGGGTACCAGCATGTTTTGGAGCCAGCCCAATAAGATTTTTAACGCTACTTTGAAAAAACTAGAAGCCAAGCTAGCCGAGGAACACTTTGCCGGCTACATTGATATCAATTGCATTGTCAATGGCAATGGTATTTACCCCTTGGAGTTCACTTCTCGTTTTGGTTATCCGACTATTTTTATTCAGCAAGAAGGCATGGCTATGTCGATGAGTGAATTTTTTTACAAAATGGCTGCCGGAGAAAATTTTGTGATCAAAACCAAAAAGGGTTTTCAAATCGGTGTGCGTATAATTGTGCCGCCCTATCCTTTTGATGATCCAGAGACCTTTGAATCTTTTTCCAAAAATGCGGTTATTCTTTTTCATAAGCCAAACTACGACGGAGTACATTTTGAGGATGCCAAGCTGGACAAAGGTGAGTGGCTGGTCGCTGGCGAGGCCGGTGTAGTTTTGACAATTACGGGTAGTGGTCTGACTATGAAGCAGGCCCAGAAGCATGTGTACAATAGAGTCAGTAATTTGATGATCCCCAATATGTATTATCGCACCGACATCGGTGATCGCTGGTATGAGGACAGCGATAAGCTCAATACTTGGGGCTATTTGAGAGACAGTTAATTTACTATATAAAAAATTATTAATAATTAATATAAATAATATGCGCAAATATATATTTCTTATGGCTATGGTTTTTGTTCTTAGTGCTTGCACCACTACCAATAATAAACAAATATCCATACCACCAAATAATAATCAAAATAATCAAAACATGAACACTAATAATCAGAATGATTCTGCGCTTGGACAGAGTGGCAATATACAGATTCCGGGCACAGAGCCACAGCCAGAATTACCAACAGCGGCTGTTTATTCTTTGGCTGATGTGGCCAAGCACAACCAAGCTAGCGACTGTTGGTTGGTGGCTAGTGCCAAGGTCTATAATGTCACTAGTTTTATCACAAAACATCCTGGTGGCGATAAAATTTTGCAGGGTTGTGGTCAGGATATGACGGAGTTTTTCAACACCATACACTTGAAGCAGTCCAAAGAAAAATTGCCTGAATTTTATATTGGAGATTTGAAATAACTAAAAAAATCACTCCCTTTATCTTGTCATTCCCGCGAAGGCGGGAATCTACCATTGTTATATCAATGGCAAATCAATGGTAGATCCCGGATCAAGTCCGGGATGACATTGTTGGGGGCGATTTTTTATAATCTATTAAAATAATTATTAGCCGCTACTTTTGTTTTGAAATGTAGTGCCTCTTTGATTCCTAGATTTTTGGCACCTTGCATTTTGAGCTGGTAGGCCAAAGTATTGCGCAAAATTTGTGGTGTCACCCTGAGTCGCGGACGCAAAATATAAGCGTATTTTTCAATGAGGCGTTCCACAGAGCGAACTGATAAATGGGTATCGCCCGCTTTTTTACTGCGGTCAAAGTTGATAAATAAATAGGGATTTTTGTCGCGACGAAAATTTAAATATTTTTCCAAGTAGTGTAGAGCGTAGGGTGGCAGATTTAGGTGTTTGTTTTTAATAATAATCTCACGGCTCAAAAAATCCACTTGTTCTTTTTTTATATTGACCAAATCACTGACCTTCAAACCGCTGACATAAAGTATTTCCAGCAGGGCCTTGTCACGAAAGCCCAATAAATTTTTTTTCTTCAAGGGCTGATCCAAAAAATTTTGTAGCTGGACTGGATCCATGGCTTTTAATCTATTTTTTTCTTGGGAAAGTAAGATAAAAGAATATTTTATATTTAAAAAATTCAAGTAGTTATTGAGAATGACGAAGCGCAGATTGATACTGCCAATATTTTTTTGTTTAGCTAGCAAAAAATTGTTATATTTCTTTAAAATAGGGATAGTGATTTTCCCGCCAAAGGCGGATCCGCCTCTGGCGGATTTATTATCAGACCATAGTAAAAAATGCTGTACATGCCACAAGTAATTTTTGATAGTGCTTGGTTTTAGGTCGCGGCTTTTTAAATATAGTCGATATTTATTTAGAGAGGTTTTGTCCATGATTATATTTTATCATAAAACGACACAAAAATAAAAACCGCCCGCAAGTATTAGCTTGTTGGCGGTTATGGATGGGGACTGGTCTAGCTGTGGCCGAGTAGTTTCCGACGCAGTTTAGCAAATAAAGCAACTTGTTGCGCATCAAACTCATCGACAATCCTTCTGTAAGCATTGTGATCGAATATGCGGAAAGCCGCCGGACCGCAGCCACTAGCAGGTGCCCGAACGACACCAGCGTCGCGCAGGCGCAGATTTAATACGATATCCCTTAGCCGTTTTCGGTCAGGGTTATTCGGGTCAGCGGCCTTGACCAAAGCTCGCTTATCAGCGTCGTGGCCAAAATCATCAAAGATGGTGGGGTCCAAACCATATTCTGCTGTGGGTTTCATGACATTTTCCTTTCGATGGTGGTATGAACGTATGGCTAATAATAGTTTAAGTAACTTTTTTTTAAAAAGCAAGTTTAAATAAAAAGCCCGCCCCAAGCATGATCGAGGGACGGGCTAGAAGCAAACCAGTCGATGGATAGCCACCTACAGCGGTTCGGCCATTCGAAAGCCAGACGGGTTACTACCGAATGCTGATGGCAGCAAGGCACCAGTTCTGACCAGGTAGTCAAACCTGTCAGACAGCAGCAATTTCCGCACCGCAGGGTTTCTTTCATCATTGAGTCTGGCCCATGCCTCCTCTTCGGTTTCCTCTGGCTCTTCTTCGCCAAAGAATTCTGATAGCGCTCTGTGGCCATCAACCTTTCCATAATCTCCGCTGGGTTCCATGGCGCATGCTCCTTTATTGTATGTGATGGATGAACAGGCATTCATAGGCATTGTAATTAGTTTTATTATTAAAGGCAAGTTTTAACAAAAAGAAAAGCCCGCCACTTGAATCCACCTGATGGTGGAAGTGGCGGGTCTTGGAAAGAGCGGGGTGGTGAGGGGTTATCTTGCCCTCTTCTTGGCGTCGTGGGATGCGACGTAAAAGAAGATGGCCAGACCCAGAAGATAGGTGGCGTTTGAGAGGTTGCTTCCTCCGCTTACCGGCTTGGTCACGGTCAGTATTATGCTGGCGCAGAAAAAAAGCCAGCCGAACCACAAAAAAATCAACGAAATCATCAGAGGTCTCCTTTTTGGAGCTAGGTGTTTGAGAAATAGCGTGAGGTGAAATCAGCTGCTTGGCGACGTATGATCTCAATCGCCATGAAAGCAGCGACCGTCGTTTCATCAGCGCTCATCAGTGGACCGCCACTCCGAGCCACCTCATCACGAATCATCCTTAGCTCCGCCGGCTTGAAGCCAGCCCTGGTCATCTTGTGATAGAGAAGGTCGACTGGCACACCCTGAAAAGTATGCAGAATGCGGATCATAACTACAGCTGACATGACCCGCAACCTGAGCTGGACTTCATCCATCGATCTCTGCATTTCCCGTTGTAACTGCAGAGCGGTGACCAGCTCAGTCACCTGAGTATGGCCGCGGCAAGCCCGACCCTGACCTACACCAAGGGTCTCCAGAGACAAGCTCTGGCGTTTGCTGACCAGAGTCCCGCAAAAGACACAGGTAATCATCTGAGGAGGCATCCCGTGCTCCTTTCTCAATGAACGTGGCCTCTTTACTAGAGATAGGACGTGAACCGTGAGTTGACGTTATTGCCAAACAATCAATATTAACATATTTAGTTTATTTTGTCAATATTTGTGTAGGCGATTTCAACCCGGCGGGTTGTTTTGGGTTATTTAATTATTTTTTACCTAATATTAGTTAAAAAAATGGTTTAACCCGGCGGGTTGTTTTTAAAGCTGTCATTCCCGCGAAGGCGGGAATCTACCATTATCATACCAATGGCAAATCAATGGTAGATCCCGGATCACCTGTCCGCCTCGGGCGGAAGTCCGGGATGACATTCTGGTGCGCCAGAGGGATTAATAATTAGCGTATATTTCTGTCTTATGGAAGTTGACTTATTGTATCAAAAATGTTAATATCCAAGCACTTAATTATTGATACTTTTGGCTTGGTTTGACCTGACAGTGATTTTTGACTATTGAGGTCTGGCTCAGTCAATAGTAATAAGGGCAAAAAAATGTTGGATAAGAAAAAAAAGCTTAAACTAATTGAAAAGTTTAAGACACACAAAAATGACACTGGCTCTCCCGAGGTGCAGATTGCTATCCTGACCGAGGAAGTCAAGGAATTGACCAGACACTTGAAGGAAAATAAAAAAGATTTTTCTTCTCGCCGTGGCTTGATAGCCAAAGTGTCTTTGCGCCACAAGCTATTGCGCTATTTGGAGCGTGAAGATGAAAAACGCTTTTCTAAATTGATCCATGTTTTGGGTCTCAAGTTCAATCGCAAAGAAAAACTAGACATACTCAAAGATGAGATTGTGCTGGGCGCTCCAGAAGAAATCAAAAGCGAAGAAAAAGTTGAAAAAGAATAAAAAAAATCGCAGGCAGCCCTTGTATTATACAAGGGCTCTTGTGTAAAAAATAATTAAGGTAAAATGAAGCTAGCCCAAGGTTGGTTGGCAGATTATAGTCACGCTTTGTTTAGCTTGCCTGCAATTTGTCACATCAACTAGCACTAGCCATTTTGCCAGGAAAGTTAATTTTATGGCTAGTAAACAATTTACTACCGAAATAGCTGGCCGCCAACTCTTAGTTGAGATTGGCAAGCTAGCAAAACAAGCTCAAGGGTCTTGCACTGTTTCTTATGGAGAAACAGTGGTTTTGGCTACAGCTGTTATGTCACGACAAGCCCGCGAAGGAGTGGATTATTTTCCTTTGCTAGTTGATTATGAAGAGCGTTTGTATGCCGCTGGCAAAATCAAGGGCTCTCGTTTTATAAAAAGAGAAGGCCGAGCAACTGATGAGGCCATTTTGACCTCGCGTTTGATTGATCGCTCTATCAGACCCTTGTTCAAAGAGACCGAACGCACTGATGTGCAGGTGGTTTTGACGGTCTTATCTTATGACGGCATCAATGATCCAGAATTTCCTAGTTTGATTGCCGCCTCAGTTGCTTTGGGAATTTCACCCATACCTTGGGGTGGTCCGGTGGCTGCTATAAAGATCGGTCGCATCAATGATGAGCTGGTTATCAATCCCACAGTTGAAGCTCGGCTAAAAAGTGATTTAGATTTGTTTGTGGTGGGTACGGCTGATGAAGTAGTAATGATTGAGTCCGGCGCCAAGCAAGTTAAGGAAGAAGTCATGAGCGAAGCCGTTGAGTTTGCCGGAAAACATATTAGAAAGTTAATACCTTTTATTGAAGATATTATCAAAGAAGTCGGAGTAGTCAAGCATGAGGTGGCTATTGATGAAGAAAAATTGGCTTTGCAAAAATTAATCCAAGAAAAAGTAGGCAATTTTTTCCAAGGCAGAGATTTGAGCTCTTGTTTTCATGCTGACAAATCAAAAACCAAGCAAATGATTGAAGAGGTCAAAGCCGAATTGGACCAGGCCTTGAAAGAAGATAATGAGGTCTCCAAAGATGCCCGCGCTATTGGCATGACTATGTTTGATACCATGCTTGAAAAAGCATTTATATCCTTGGTTTTAGAAAAAAAGCAAAGACCCGATGGTCGCAAAATGGACGAAATCAGATCCTTGTCAGCCGAAGTAGCTATTTTGCCTCGTACGCATGGCAGTGGCTTATTTAGCCGCGGTGAAACGCAAGTATTATCAATTGTCACTTTGGGCGCTCCGGGTGATGAGCAGACCTTAGATAGCATGGAAGAGTCCGGCGCCAAAAAATACATGCACCATTATAATTTTCCTGGCTTTTCGGTGGGCGAAGTCAAACCCCTGAGAGGTCCCGGCCGCCGAGAAATTGGTCATGGTGCTTTGGCGGAAAAAGCCCTATTGCCAGTATTACCAAAGGACGAGGACTTCCCCTATACCATCAGAGTAGTATCAGAGGTCTTGGAATCAAACGGTTCTTCGTCTCAGGCCTCAATTTGTGGCTCCACACTTTCTTTGATGGACGCGGGAGTGCCAATTTCTGCTCCAGTAGCTGGTATTGCCATGGGCTTGGTGCTTGATGAAAAAGACAAAAATCGCTATGAAATATTGACCGACATCCAAGGCATCGAAGATCACTCCGGACACATGGATTTCAAAGTAGCGGGTACTGAAAATGGCATCACTGCTTTACAGCTGGATATTAAGCTAGGTGGTATTAGCTACAAAATAGTCAAAGAGACTTTGGACAAGGCGCGTGAAGCCAGAATGAAAATTTTGGAAGTCATGAAAAAAGTAATTGCCACACCAAGACCAGAGTTATCACAATATGCTCCGCGGATTATTACTTTGCAGATCAATCCAGACAAGATCAGAGATGTAATTGGCACTGGCGGTAAAATAATTAATGAAATTATTGCCAAATGCAATGTCCAGATTGATATTGAGCAGAGTGGTTTGGTCTTGATCACCTCCACTGACCAAGATGGCGCACAAAAAGCCAAAGAGTGGGTGGAAAATATTGTCAAAGACATTGTGATTGGCGAGATTTATAATGGTCAAGTCATTCAAATCATCAAAGACAGAAATAGTGGTAGTGAGATTGGCGCTATTGTCGAACTATTACCCGGTAAAGATGGCATGGTGCACATTTCCCAGATTGCTTACAACCGCATTGAGAAGGTCAGTGATGTTTTGAAAATTGGTGACCAAGTAAAAGTCAAAGTAGTTGATGTTGACACAGCCAACAACAAGATCAGCTTGTCTATCAAGGACTTACTCCCTAGACCAGAGGGCTATGTGGATCGCCCAGTATTTAAAAAACCATTTCCTAAAAAACCATTTTTTAAAAAATAAAAGTGGTCACTGAAAAAAAGCCAACCCAAAAGTTTACTTTATTACCAAGTAAAGCTTGGTGGCTTTTTTTGGGCGTGGTGATTTTGGGAATAGCGCTTATGTTGCTAGCTCCTGAAAAATCCAGTCAGCCACTGCTTATGTATTTGCCCAAAAATACTACTTTTTATTATCATTGGTCTGACATGGCCACTTACAAAAGTTTAGATATTAGTAAATTGGCTATTATAGACACCACTGAGCCGACAGATAAGATAGAGGAACTAAAAAGTTTATTACTAGATGGTTTCTTTGGTACCAAAGAAGTTGTGTGGTTCAAAACTGATGCTTTAAGTGACGATAATTTTCTACTGCGCTTAGATAATGCTAAGCAGGTGACCAAATGGCTGATTACAAATAGGCCAGAACATAGTTATTTATTAATTGATAAGGATATTTTGTTGATCAGCGCTGACTCGTGGCTTTCTAATCACTACAATGAACAGTCAAGAATGGAAGTGGCTAGTAATAATATGTCTTTGGGCATTAATATTTTTTGGTCTAAGAATAATACACCCAAGTTTCTGTCGGCTTTGACTGAGTGGTTGAAACTAGACACTGGTTTGCCAAATATTTACGCCAATATCTACCAACAAAAAGACGGGCAATTAAATATTTATGTTTGGCAGGTGAAATTAAGGCAAGTAATCAATGCTAGTAGCACTGATGTCTGGCCAAATAAAGCCAATTTTCCGCTAGGCGCTGACTTAATTCTTGGTTTTGGCGAACACGCTCCAGATAAATGGCAAGCTGTAGTTAGCCAGAGTATTTTACAGCCCCTGTTTAGCGAATTGCCGTATTATCGACTGTCAGCCAAAAAAATAGAGGAGCAGATACTCAAAAATAATTATATTTATCTAGCCAATGACAAATGGCTGATGGTTTCTAAGGAGGATTGGCAGTCCAGGATAAATGATTGGGTGCCAAATCTTAATTTGCAGGAAAGCAAAAATCGTTTGCCAGATGGCACGGTCTATACCGAGTATATTAGCGGCCAAGAAGCAGTCATAGAAAAATTAAGCTATCAGGCCAAGGATTATTGGCATTTTGGCGGTCTCTATGGAGCGCAAATTGACTCTAGCTATTATTTGTCAAATAGCGAGTCAATTATTCAGGCCACTTTGGTCAGCAAGTATGATATGCAGAGTTATCTGGGACATTGCCAGTTGGCCGGGGACTATCAAATTATTGATTTGGTGCAGGTAAATAGCGCTAAAATCAAAGATGAAATAATTAAAAAAGCGCTATTAGATCAAAAAATAAATAATTTAACAATATTTTCTTACGAAAATAATCAGCAAATTGGTTTTAAGGCCTGTTTTCGTTGAGGATCTCATAAAATAAAAAATGTCATTCTGGAGCGAACCCAGCTGCTCGCGAGCGGCTGGGGGAGCGATAGAATCCACTGCAATATATTGGTAGTGTTTTTTCCAAAAAGAAAGAGGACCACTGTTGTGACAGCGATCCTCATTTGCCCCCTTTGTGTGGGAGGCAGTGCGTCAGGAAGCGAACATCCTGTCCAGCGTCTTGTCGTAGACGCAACGATTGAGTAGCCCCAATATTCGCTTGACCCGTACGGCTTCTCGCATAACCAGCTGTTCGTCTCCGTCGCGGAAAGCTTGGATGATCTGCTCGGGTGTCATCCGGAAGCGTCCCTCGACATTAAGCTCGTTCCAGACCACTCGAATGTTGTCGTGTCGCAGGGCGCGGTGTAGAGCGCGATTCTTGGAAAAAGGAACAGCTGCCTTGACAGCCAGAACGAAGGATTTTCTCATGTTTTTCCGTCGCATGATTTTCACCTCCTGCGATGAAAAATGGGTTAGTCGATGTGCTCGACTCCAGAGCCGTTGGTTCAGACGAATTTCTGGATGCGATAGTGGATCACAATGGTGTTCCTGAACTCGACGGTGCCTAGGACGCTTGTTCCAGAGGAACTTAGGCGGATAGACACGATTGTGACGTCGGAAGGTTGCTCTGACAGCCACTTGTTGACTTCGGTTTCAAGGGGTTCTCCACATGAACCACCAGTGAAGATCTTTACCTGCTCCATGATTTTCACCTCTCTTTGGCGAAAACAGGTTAGTCGATGTGCTTGGCTCCGTGTGGCGGGGTTAGCAGGATCACAGATAGCGCCAGAAGTTGTTGTAGAACTCGCGAGTCAGATTCAACCTCATCCAGCGTGGGTGGTGGTTTGTGATCAGCCCCACGAAAAACCCCAGAATAAGCAAGGCAAGCTCGACGAAAAAAAGCGTGATATACAGAACCGCGAGAATAGCAAAGACAACCAGTCCTTTGCCAATGTTCCATGCTTCTAGCCGGTAATTTGAGTTCATGGTATTCCCTCTCTTGTTATAGGACACAACCAATTGATTTGATCCGCCAACCGGCCGAATCATTTTTTGGTTTTCAAGCTAATATATCATAATATATTGATTTTGTCAAGAAAACGTTATGGTTCAATAGCTTGGAATCATCTTGCTATCTTCTACACAGGCCTAGAACTTAAAAAAATAGCCATAAAATAGCTAATTTAATGCCGGTGCTCGCGCCGTTAGACACAAAGCGTCTAACGGTGTGGATAACTTGTTGATAGTTGTGTATTCTTTTGACAAAGTTGTCAACAATCAGAAAAATATCTAATTATTTTAGCTAATTTTAGCTAAGTATTAGCTTTGACACAAAAGTAAAAATATGATATACTTATATTGTTGATAAATAAGTACCTTGAACAATGCTTTAGAACTGCACATTACTTGTGATAAAGTAGTGTCTAGCTCTAAGAGCTTCACTGTTTTGATTTATCAAGCCTCCGACGCTTGAAAAAGCAAAAACAAAAACAAAATACAAAAAGGAAAATCCTGTTGTCGGATAGGCAACGAGATATTTCCACTAAATGGTGGAGTTCTACAATTGATTCTGAGTCGGAATGAATCACCATGACGTTTTCACAACAACATATGCTTAAGTTTCAAGCCAATTGAACTTACAGACGCAATAAAAATGCGTCACAAGCTATCGTGAAGACGCTACGGGGCGCACTTACGGCCCACAAAGCTAACGCTATTAGGGGTGCTCGGATGCGTCCTGTTTGTTTTGTCAATAATCTGGCAAATTTCAGTTTAAAACACTGATTTTTTTTATTTTATAAATAGTAACTAAAAAACCACATCTCGCCCCGTAGCGTCCCGCGGAGCGGGACTGCTATGGGGTCAAAAAATTGAAATTTACCTACTTCTTCGAGCGAGTAGCATTATTTCTTCGAGCGAGCGTAGCGAGTCGAGAAGTTTAAATAGATAGTTCTCGATGCGGTTTCGCTGTGCTCAACCTTACTCGAACAAAAGTCTTAGCCAAGCAGGCCATTCTTGCCAAATTGCCTGATATTTGCTATTATTCTTTGGTAATTAAAATCTAAACCATGACAGTTGACACTAAATTTTTGGAAAACAGAAAAAGCGAATTAGAAAAAAGACGCGAAGAAATATTGCGTGAATTAAACGTAGACACAGTTCAAGTAGAGGGCAATGATTTTAGCGCCAAGTTTGAGGATTATGGCGACAAAGAAGACGAAAATGCGGCTGAAGTAGCTGACTTTGAGAAAAATTTGTCTTTAGAAAAAACTTTGGAGATTTCCCTGTACAATGTAAATAAGGCCTTGAAGAAAATAGATGAGGGCAATTATGGTTTGTGTGAAGTTTGCGCCAAACCCATTGATCCCAAGCGTTTGGAAGCTTTTCCTTCAGCCACTGCTTGCATGGATTGCAAGAAAAAATCTTTGTAAAATTATGCGTAAATACTATTTAGGATGTTTGAGCTTAATAATCCTGGATAGATTCTTAAAAATATTTTTTGTAAAAACACTGTCTGGTGGTGACAGTGTTTTTGCTTTGTATATTAATAAAAATATCGCTTTTTCTTTGCCCTTGCCCAGCATAATATTGTATCCGATTTTGGCTATTATATTTTTTTTGTTAGTTTGGTTGTGGTTTGAGGACTGGCAGGTGGGCAAAAAGTATATTTGGCCCTATGCTTTGATAATAATTGGTGCGGCTAGCAATATCTGGGATCGCCTCTGGTATGGTGGAGTAGTGGACTATCTCAATGTGCCATATTTTACCGTCCTAAATTTAAGTGATGTTTATATTTTCTTAGGAGTGTGCTATTTTTTAATAAGACAATTAAAAAAATAAAAATATGACTAACAAAAGTGTTATCAAATTATTTAGTTCAGTGCTTATTTGCTTGGGTGCAGGATTTATTGGCTCATTTTTTACTACTCCGCAGATTGCGGGCTGGTATCAGACGCTTAACAAGCCCACTTGGAACCCACCATCTTGGCTTTTTGGGCCGGTCTGGACCACGCTTTTCATTCTGATGGGCATTGCCTTGTATCTGGTCTGGCAAAAAGCTGGCCACTCCAAAAGCGCTCGTCGGGCCACGATATTTTTCTTAGTACACTTGCTGTTTAATATATTTTGGTCAGTATTATTTTTTGGCTTAAACAATCCTTTTTATGCTTTTTTAGAAATCATTGTTTTGTGGCTCATGATTTTGACTTTGATTATTTGGTTTTTCAAACTTGATAAAAAAGCTGGCAGTTTATTGATCCCTTATCTCTTGTGGGTGAGCTTTGCTAGCTTTTTGAACTATACTATTTGGCAGTTGAATTAAAAAAGTTACTATGGACAATTTAACTTTATGGGCGATAGTTATTATTTGTGCAGGTGTTGCAGTATCTTATTATGTAGTACTGAAAAATACATCAAAAAAAGATTTAGAACTAGCTAAGACCAAATCTATACCATCTCTTAATTTTTCTTCTGGTGGCTGGAGCAGTAAGGACTGGCTTACGATATCTTGGCCGACATTCAGAAAATATTGGAAGAAATTTTTAATTATATGGGTAGTAGTATTGATTTTGGCTATATGGTGGTCAATTAAATCGAATTAAAATAGAAATATGAAAAAATCAAAACAAAGTAAAAAGAGTGGACAAAATTTTCCCTGGTCTTTTGTTATAGTTTGTTTTTTATTAGCTGGTGCAGTACTTTTGAATATGGTTTCTAGTAGAGATAAAGAAGTTGTGCAAAAAAGTAATAAAAATGTAAGTGAGGGGCAAAATATTGATGAAGCATTTATTTTTGAAAATTGGAAGGATTATTCAGTTGTTTATTTAGGTAAATCTAGGGTTTTTATAAAAAGCAATAAGGAAGGCAAAAGGTCTATCATAAAGACACCCTTTGATTTTAATAATTATAATTATAGACTAACATCATTGGGTGCTATTTTTTGGCCAAAAGGCGAATTACGTGAGGCAAATTTTGTAGATATTCATAATAAATTTCAATATGAATATGGGGCAGAGCCGGGGTTTAAATTCTATTCATATGATTCTGGGCAGTTTATAGATTTACCAAAACTAACGCTTTCTTTAGGCGAGCAAGTGTTTGAAAGAATTTATAATATTCACCCATCAATTTCCGAAAATAAAATACTAATTGAGATAGGTAAATACGATACTAAGTCACAAGAGTTTCAGCCAGGTTTCACAGAAGAGCAGCCCGTAAGCGTGAGAGGTGTGGTATTTGATCTAGATGCCATGTCTTATGCTGGGGATAGTTCTTTGGAAATTTATCTTAAGGCTTTAAATCATACTACTTCCATGTGGTATGGCATGTATTGGGATAGTGCTAATAAAATAGGAGTCGCTGCTCCACAAGGAGAGGGTTGTGGAGCTGCCGGCGAGTTTAAAAAGGTTGATCTGAACAATGGAAAACTAACCGTGATTGATGGTTCTAATCAACAAATAAAATCGACAGTTTATAATTTTTTGGAACAACCATGTAATCCTCGAAATGCCGTAAGTCCCGACGGAAAGTGGTATGTTTTGTATGGAGAGTCTGATAAATCAAATTTAGTCATGCACTTGTACAATATATCCAATTTTTCTGAGCCCGTGGCTTCAAAAATTATTTTGAGTCCAGTTTTTAATAATATTTTTATAAAAAATTGGATTTTAGATG
This sequence comes from uncultured Gammaproteobacteria bacterium, assembly GCA_964540095.1. GTDB lineage: Bacteria > Patescibacteriota > Patescibacteriia > UBA1558 > GWA2-36-10 > CALMZN01. The sequence goes on from CAZILH010000013.1 coordinate 24,326, forward strand.
AGCCTTACCCAGTTTTAGTTTTTGAAGAAAATGATTTTTTTGTTGGCGTGGAACCCATGGTTGATTTTAATGATACTGATCCGGAAATTATTAGTGGCTGGAAGACATACACTAGTACAAAACATGCTTTTCAATTTGATTATCCTGCTTCTTGGTCTGTAGTAGAGAGTCGTAGTGAGGATATTTTTGGTAGTACAGATATAAAAGGTGGGGTAGTCACTTTTGTTTACGAAAAAGAGCACAGTAAAGGATACGGTGGGGTTTATGTTTATCCAATAACAAAAAAAGGCGAGGAATATTTTATAAACTCTTGGAATGAAAGGGCTAAGTCAGCACCTGATCAATATAGTCAGCCAGAGTCTAGCGAATTAGCTGGCGAGGCGGTAATAACTAGAACTTTTGCAGTGGAAAATTTGCCCAGAGCAATTGATTTTATTTTTCCTGACAAAGGTATAATGCTTAGTGTGCCTGGCTTTTATGGTGATGGAAAAAATTCAGCAGAATATACTGAAAAAGTAAGAGGATTAATTTTAAATTCTTTTAAGTTTTTAGATAAATAGTTTTTACAAGTTGTAATAAGGAATAAAAAACCGCTGATTTTTTTAAGTCATTGCGAGGAGCCGCAGGCGACGAAGCAATCTACCGCCTTGTAGATTGCCACGCTCTCTTCGTTCGCTCGCAATGACGATAGGAAACTAGCGGTTTTTTTAATTCCCCACCAAGCCCTTGACTTCTATTTCAGAGTCGGAGTAAAATGCACTCAAGAAAAAGAAAAGCGATTTTTATTATGGCTAATATTTATACAGTTGCTGTTTTGGGTCTCAAAGGCAACCTAGTAGAAGTAGAGACCAATTTATCTAGGCACTTGCCTAAGGTTATTATTGTTGGCTTGCCCGATACAGCTGTGCAAGAGGCCAGAGAAAGGGTCTGGGCCGCTATTGAAAATAGCGGCTTTGTGTTTCCCCGGCAAAAAGTCGTGATCAATCTAGCGCCAGCTCAGGTGCAAAAAAGCGGTGGAGCTTATGACCTATCTATGGCCGTCAGTGTTTTGCAAGCTAATGGTGAGTTAAAGACAATTTTTGAACCCACGGCTTTTATTGGTGAGCTGTCTTTGACTGGTCTAGTCAAAGCCGTGCCTGGAGTTATGGTCATGGTGGCCGCCTTGAAAGAATTTGGTTTCCAAAATATATTTGTACCGCAAAAAAATGTCAAAGAAGCCAGTGTGATTGAGGGTGTCAATATTTACGCCATCGATAATCTAGCCCAACTGATACAGCATTTGAATGGCCAGCAAAAAATCCAGCCCCAAGCGCCCGTGGTTTTTTATAATGAGCCCAGCCAAGCAACTTTTGATTTCCAAGAAGTCCAAGGTCAGGCCCAAGCCAAGCGAGCTTTGGAGATCGCGGCTGTTGGCGGACACAATGTTCTGCTGGTCGGGCCTCCGGGCTCAGGCAAGACCATGCTCGCCAAAAGTTTTTTGTCTATCTTGCCGCCATTATCACTGGACGAGGCCTTGGCGGTCAGCAAGATACACAGTTTGGCGGGACTTTTGACCGAGGATAATTATCTGGTGCGTAGCAGATTGTTGCGCAGTCCGCACCACTCAGCTTCAGTGTCAGCTATTGTCGGTGGTGGCACTTACCCCAAGCCCGGAGAGATATCCTTGGCTCATCGCAATGTATTATTTTTGGATGAAATTTTAGAGTTTCCTCGAGCAGTACTAGAGGCCTTGCGCCAGCCCTTGGAAGATAAGATAATTACTGTCTCGCGCATCAAGGGCTCGGTGGATTATCCGGCTGATTTTATTTTTTTGGCTACAGCCAATCCTTGTCCTTGTGGCTACCTGACTGATCCCAGCCACGAGTGCCACTGCACGCCCATGGAAATATCCAAATACAGAAAAAAATTATCAGGGCCACTACTTGATCGCATTGATTTGCACTTGAATGTGGCTAGAGTAAAAAGTAATGAGCTGATAAATAATAGAAATTTAACGGAAAGCTCCCAAGAAATTTTGGCGCGCGTGATTTCTGCTAGACAGCGACAAGCAGAGCGTCAGTCAGATAATTTACTAAACAGCGACCTGCCACCAAAGTTGATAAAAAAATATTGTGTCTTGTCACCCAGTAATCAAAGATTACTACTGACAGCCACTGAGAAAATGCAATTATCAGCCAGAGCTTATTACAAGATTTTGAAAGTGGCTCGAACTATTGCCGATCTTGCCAATAGCCAAAACATTGAAGAAGAGCATATTTTGGAAGCCCTGCAGTACCGCAATAAGATATGGTCAGAACTGTAATTTTGGGCCCTTTGAGCCGTCTTTATATATAAAGGGGGGGTAAAAGTACCTTACAAACAGCGAATTTCTCTCCAGCCAGCTTTATTGAAAGGATTTTCCAGTAAAACTGCCTGGAGAGAACTTGAATAATGGCTCATAGGCCAAAAGAAGGACAATAGTCGCAAGTCCAATAAGTTCTTCTCTAGGCCTTGAAGCTAATAAGCAAAACTATGTTTAGAGCAATGGGAGCTTTTTTCCAACTGGTTTTCTTGCTTATCTTATTCAAGATTTTCGCCCCGGGAGTTTACGAACTGCTGATCAACATGATCACTACAATTCTGACCGTTGTGAACAATGGTTTAGCCAATTATGGCAGTTCGACACCCAACTTCTAGCTTGCTACCTTACAAAAAGGTTGGCAATCTAGAGTACACCTAGAAGGACCGGAAGTCATCAGACTCTCGGTTCTTTTCTGTTTATTTGGCTAGATCAATTGTAAATAAACATCAAAGCTGTTATGATGAGCTTATGAAAAAGAAAATATATATTTTATTGGCAATATTATTGGTAGCGGGATTTACCTACTATTATTTTAGTCGTGATAAATTTGAGGACAAAATAGAGCTACCAAAAGCCCAGACCTATGAGGATATCAAAGCTAATACAACCACAACTGTGCCAGATAAAAATCCCACTAACACGGTAGTAAAAAATGATAATACCAATACAGTCAAGGAGCCAGTCGTCAAGCCAGTCGAAAATTTGGCAGCTGTCAATTTAGCCGTGCCATTTACCTCACAG
>CAZILH010000014.1:0-25871 GCA_964540095.1 uncultured Gammaproteobacteria bacterium
CAAACAACAAATCAATTTTTATTCCTTTTTTTAACATAAATGCTTAATATTATTGATAAATACCCTCCTACTTTAACATAAAAAACCCAAATAGAAAAGACCCCGCTGCGGGGTCTTTTCTATTTCAAATCTGCTTGAAAATAACTTAAGCTATAAAAATTATAGAGAAGTTACTTGGGCAGAAGATGAAGGACTAGCTAATCCTGAGACCAAGAAACCATTGGTCCAGTCAGCAGTTGAAGCATCGTGAGAACCGATACTCATATCTGACCAGATAAAGTTACCATTGGCATCAGCGTCTACAGCCGAGGCAATATGCATCAAGGTTGTTGTGCCAGCCACATGAGCGGCATCGCCACCCATTCTGACTTGGACAGAAGAACCAGAGGCAGCGCCAGCAACATCACCTCTTACCTCAAAGGTACGAGTAACACCGCTAGAAACTACAACTGCATCACCGGCGTTATAAGCGCCATCCCAAGAAGTACCAGTAGGTGCATACATCAAACCAGTGTCCACTCCGCTAGGTTGTACGGCTGAAGTGTCCAAAGCAACTTCAGTGCCAGTAACATCATAGATATACATGTTAGTGACAGTGGCGCTAGTGGTTACTAAGTCAAAGGAGAACTTATACAAAGCAACATCAGTATTGACAGCGGTTACGGTAAACTTGAACAATTTGTTTTGACCATTGGTCAAAGCAGTAGTCATGTTTACTCTAGCAAACACTGGGTAACCCTTGTACACATAATTGGTGTTGCCAGTTGGTGTGGTAGTGCCAAGATATTCAGTAGAACCATTGCCAGTCATATCACCCTTAGCTACCACATCGGCTTTGGCGTTGATCTTATAACCAACAGCGTGGTCAGAAACACCATTGTAGCCAGTACCAATAGTGGCTAATTTGGCTTTCAGGGTTAATATTTCACCATTTGTGTCGGAATAATTAACGATAAAAGCATTATTAGCAAAGTTGATATATGGCTTGGTGCTGGTTGGACTCATACGAGTACCAGTGATTTCGGTACCAGCTTCGTCCACAAACCAGATCTCATCATAATCCAAATATGAAGAAGAATTAGTATCAGTGACAACCTGTGTCAAATATAGATAATCAAGCTCTATATCTTCAGTGGAGGTAGCATAGAATTTGAACTTAGCCAAATCTACGGTTGTTCCACCAGCCATCAAAGCGGCTTCTGGATTGGTAGTAGCTAAGCTAACTTCCAAAGTACCACCGGCTGTACCAATAGTCATAGCATTGGCAGCGGCTGTACCTTCGGCGGCATTGATGTCGTTACCAGAAATAGCGCCTTGGGCAGTCACCACATTGGAGTTATCAGAGGTAATATCCATCTTATAGGTGGCTGTAGCTCCAGCAGTGGCACCAGCTGACACATCAGCTTTGATCACCATATTCACAGCAGTACCCTTTGGTATGACAAATTGATCAGCACCTGACAAAGAAACGGAAATTTCTTCACCAGTAGCATCGGTCTTGGTACCATTCTTGGTTACAGACAATGGTGTGCCATTAACTGTAAAAGTAATGTTTTGTAATTTATTACTTTCAGCAGCAGCACCAGTGGTAATCTGGAATTCAAAAGCAGTCACTTTGACATCTTCTGACGAAGCAGAAGCATCAAAACGAATGGTTGAAAAAACCTGACCACTAGTACCAGCGGAAATGGTCTGAGCAGCTGGAGTAGCTAAAGTGGTTACTGTCAATGATAAATCGGTAATAGTAATCAAATTAGCGCTCACAGTACCCGTAGGACTGGTATAATTGTTGGCCAAAGTGATAGCATCACCGGTAGTTTCACCAGTGGCATCTATATTAGCTTCTGCAGTTAAATCAATGCCAAATTGAACCGTATCATTATTAGCAGCACCATCACTCAAGGTACCAACCAAGGTAATGGCATTATCACCTTCTGGTAAAGTAAATGAGTCTGAAAATGTAACAGAACCATCTTTAACTGAAGTGGATGTATCTACACCATCAGTGCCACTTGTCAAATTGGTACTACCCTTTACTAATTTCAAGGCAGTAAAGTCACTAGAACTCACTGTTCCCTCAACATCAATGGCTAATTTTAGAGTACTGATATTTATTGGTTCACCTTGGACTTTAAAGTTCCAGGATCCCAAATTCAAATCAGTTGAGGACTCAGCAACATTGCTAGCTGGGACCACATTGGTCTTGGTGACAGTCAAAGTACCACGACTAACAGTTACAATTCTATTATTAGCAGTAGCAGCGTCTGGGCTAACATAGGTCATGTTAGTTGTATCATAAGCCATGATATCGTCGGCTTTTTTGACATCAAAGTCAAAAGTTCTACCAGAACCACCGACTATGTCACCGCGCAAGGTAAAGGTCTCATTCTTACCATCTTGAATCAGGCAAGGAGTGCCACAAGCGCTTAAGTCAAATTTGACATAGTTGCTAACCATAGAAGCAGTAGCAATGACATTGCCATCAACCACTAATTCTAAATTACTAACGTCAGTGTCATCAGCATTACCTGCATTGTTGAACCTAATAGAATCAACGCGAATATCAGCTACTGTACTATCATTAGTTAATTTGACGTTCACAAATTCCACATTTTGAGTACCAACTTCTTCTGTTAAAGTTCCCATATTTGCAGAAGTAACCGTCACACTACCTATGGTAATACTACTATTCAAAGACATGGCGTTACCAACAATTGGCAAAGAGCCCGTAATGGTGGAAAGTGTGGTAATACTTGTCAAGGATAAAGTTGGCATTTCACCAGCATAATCAGTGGAATTAGCCATCTTACCAACCAAGGTCAAATAAACCGTACCATTGGCTGGGACAACTACATCCTCAGTAAAATTGGCTTCATGAGTGGAATTAAGAGCTTTGTAGGCTGGAGCCAACATAGCACCATCTTTCAAGATGTTGACACCAGTGAAAGCAGCATCACTAGCTGGAACGCCAGTTCTCTTGACTACCATGGAGTCAATGGTGACAGGAGTGTTGCCAGCGGTCAATTTCACTTTGGTGAAAGCAACATGGGTAGCATTCCTATAAGCTACACCAGAAGCTGGGGTATCACTAGCCAATGAAACTGATAAATTACCAGCGATTACTGGAATAGTACCACCTTCTGTTGGGGTGAAGTCCTTAATAGCAGACTCAGCGCCAGTGATAGAAGTGCCATCAGTATAGCCGGTAAGGGCAGTGACGGCGACAGCATCAGCGGCAGTGTAGCCATTGGCTGTTAAGGCAGCGTCGTTAGCAAAAGCTCTCTTGGTAGTACCATCAATATAATAATAGGTAGTACCCATCTTGACTACAGTACCCTTGGCATATTTGTCTGAAATATCAGCACCAGTGGCTTTGTAGGAAGATGAGAAGAAACCTGGGATCACGTCAACTAAACGTGAGGTCCAGTTGTTGCCATATAAAGCTTTGGCAACAGTGTCAGTTGGGATCCAGCGCAAAATTCCGCCTGGTTCAATAGCATAAACCTTGGCAGTATTAGCGTGAGTCACCAATTTGGTACCAGGACGCACAGTCACAGCACCACCGTCTGGATACATATCAAGCTCGGCAACAGCTACTCTGACAACTTTGTCAAAGTTTGGATACCAAGTGAAATACTCTTTCTGACTTGGAAAGACATATTTCTTGGCATCAGTGCCGATCAAGTATACAGCAGCGCCACTCTGGCCTTTCATAGCCAATAGTGAACCAGCTGGATAGCTACCAGCGGCGTTAGCGGCCAAAGGTGCAAAAGATGCGCCAACTGACCATAACACAGTGGTAATTACCACGGAGTATACGAACAATTTTTTTAATAAATTCATTTTTCTTTGTTAATTATAATGTCCCAAAAACTTTTGAAAAAAGCCGTAAGTAATAGGCATCCTGCTTGATCAAAGCAAGACTAAACTATGAATCAAAGGACTCGTCATTTGACGCCGACCTTTCTAATCACAGTGACCATAGGCCTAAAACGCAGTCACAATTCTCTCTAGTCAAGGAACAGTTATTTAATGCTCTGGGTGATTTTTTAAGTCACCAGAGCGTCCCTAGATCGCGCGCGATTTAGCGATAAGTTAGGGACAGCACATATAGTCCACATTGACTATCTGCCTTGCCCATAACCTATCTTCGACTGACTAGGTCGACATCGGCTAAGATCTTGGGGTCAAATACGCTAATTATTTAAATTACTTATTAGTAAAAATCTTTTGGAGCCAACTCTTCGGGAATTCCTTCATCTGCTTTTATACCTTGCTCGGAAATTAAATCTGGAGTAGTTGTCTCATCGCTTGATTTTATAACAGTGCTGGTAGTGGTTGGTCTAGTGCTAGTGGTGACTGGCAAGACAACTGGTTTGGTGCTGGTAGGTGTACTAGTGCTAGTATTATTTCCAGCTGCCGCCTCTATTCTTTTTATCACTGTTTCGGCTTGCTGATAGGTTTCTTTGACTTGAGTAATCTTTTCCATGCTATCTTTTAAATTGCCTTGCTGTAACAAATCTTTGGCTTGAGTCAAATTGGCTTCCATGATCTCTGGATGCATCTTCAAGCTATCAATACTTTCTATGGCCTTGGCATTGGACTCGCCTTCTTTAATGTCAGTTGATTTTGGTAAATTAGTAATATCTTTGTTGTCTACACTTCCCACTCTATCTTTGGCGCTAGCCACTTCTTGGGACACAACTTGTAATTCTGATGTGATGATCTTAGTTACTACTTCAGTAACGGCTTTTAGCTCCTCAGCATTGACTCCATTCTGACTGACTACAGCCGCTGTAGGAGTTGAGCTGGCGTTGATTGAAACATCTTTAGCAACATTATTGACCGCCTCTTCATGCACAGCAATGGCCAAGTTCACAGCTGAATCCTTTACCTCTTGGTTTATTTTTTTGGCATCACCCAGGGCTTTAGCAATCTCAGTGTCTTTGGTGGCTGATACTTTTTGATCTAGATTATTAGCAGTTTCGTTGGCTACATCAGCTACTCTGGCCACTAGAGACACTACTTGTACTGGCGTTTTTTCTTCTTTTACTATTTTCAAGGAGTTATCCACAGCCACCACATCTCTTTCCAAATGACTAACTGCTTGTTTGATGGCTTTTTCTGTTTTACTATTGTCCTCTTGACTAACATTGTCCTCTTTGTCTTTCAAAATCTTATCAATTTCGCCAAGACGAGTATTAATATGTTTGATATGAATTTCGGTCTTTTTGACTGGACTCAAAGTCAAAGCCAATTCCGCTTCTTCCATATTGCGCTTGATGGGCCACAGGGCCTCACCTGGAACAGAAGCTTGAGCAACCAGGCTGAATCCAGAACCAACTGACAAAACTAACACCACAGCCATGACTTTGGTCAATGATGGCACTAGCTTAGAAAAAAAGCTGGCAAAAAATAAACGAAACCCATCGTTGAATGATCGGCCTTGAGATTTTATCAAGCGACCCTGCACTGTCACCTCAGACATAATAGAATACTTGGTGGCGTGAGCCCATTGCTCATCAGGATTGATGCTTGATAATTTTTTTAATTGAGCTAGTGATTTTCGAATGCTCATAATTTTTTATATTTAGCTTCGATAGACGGCTAAGCGATTATTATTTGTTGTTAGTTAAAGATTTTAATTTGTTCAACGACCGATGCAGAAGCACGCGAATATTATTTTTGTCCTTTTGCATGATCTGCGCAATATCATCTATAGAGAGATCCTCGACATAGCGTAATATGAGAACCTCTTGATATTCGGCTTTCATTTTTTTCAAATGATCCAGCAGGACTTGCAAATCAATTTCTTTGTCTATTGAACTTGTCTTGCTATCGCTATATGGATCCTCAGTCTCATCAGCGTATTCTAGTGGAAGTTCTTGGCGACTAGACAAGCGGTAATAATCAATAATGCTATTGCGAGCCACCCGGAAGATAAAAGCCGCAAAATTCTGAATCTCTTTTTTATCCACCAAATGCTGCCAAACCTTCAAAAAAATGTCCTGAGTAAGATCCTGAGCCACGACTTTGTCGCTCACCCTTATATAGGTAAAACGATAAATGCGTTTAACATATTGGTCATAAAAAAAAGCAAAAGCTTCAGAATCACCGTTTTTCAGCTTAAGCAACTGGATTTTCTCTTGTAAACTATCCTTCAAACTGTACATAAATATAGACGGGCTTATAGCCCAAATATTACACTTTTATTACACCACCTAAATACTAGCATATTTGGGCTATTATTGCCCCATTGCTAGCAATATTAACTTTAGATTGAAAAAATTATAACAGATTTGTGTTCCTTTGTAAAGCCGTGTAAATAGATCAGATTGGCGACTAATCGGGATTAACTTGTGCCTGTTTTGAATGCTATAGCGGCTCGCTGGTCTCTATTGTCATTGCGAGCCCCGTCGAGCTAAGCTCGACGGGGCGTGGCAATCCACAGCTTGTAGATTGCTTCCTGCCTGCCGGTAGGCAGGCGTCGCCTACGTCTCCTCGCAATGACATTCGAGGAAACCAGCGAGCCGCACAAAATGCTAATAATATAAGATTTTATTTGCTTTTTTATCACAAAAGGTATAGAATAGTGTATACATAAACATTAATTTAAAAAACAACCCGACGGGTTGAATCTAAATAATGGAAAATATAATTAGGTTATCTGTTTCTGAAGCGGCCAAGCTATTTGGCGTGTCTTCCAAAACAATTCGTCAGGCAATCAAGAATGAGGAGCTCAAATATATTGTAGTCAAAGGCCGCTACAAAATAAGTTTTGCCTCTTTGGTGGACTGGTCCCAAAGATCTACTCGTCGCTACAATCAGCTCCAAAAACAGGGTTTGGGGCAATTTGTTGACCAATGGAAAATCCGCAATAAAAAATACAGTCCTAGCCCAGAATTGATAAATAAAAAAACCCTGAGTTAAGCTCAGGGTTTCTCTGCTCAAACTGACGGGTTGATTATTTTATCTCTAAATCTATTTCTTTATTGTCTCTGACAACTCGCAATATTATCTTGTCACCTAAGCGATAATTTTGCAGAATAGACGTAATAGTCTTATCTTTAGTCACTTCGTCATTATTAACTGCAACAATCCTATCCTTGGCTTTGAGACCAGCTTTGTGACTAGGGCTATTAAGCAATACTGCTTTGTTCAAAACAGTGCTGTAAACATAGTTGCCTTTTTGCTCCAAACCGCTATTGTTTTCCAAATCAATGTAGCTAATACCCCAAACCGGTCTTTCGGTATTGTCCAATAAATGTTTAACGGCCTGCTTCAAATAATCAGCTGGCAACAAAACTGTCTGTTGATTTATTTTATAACTCAAACCAATCAAATCACCTTTTAAATTAAAGTAAGGAGAAGCTGTGCTAACATTATTGTCACTTAAATCAGACAATTGATAATAATAGTCAATGCTGTCTGTTGATAAGTATGCGCCAGTAGTAAAATGTATATTGCCCAGCACGGCCGTGCTAAAACTATGATTTAAGCTATTGGCCAACTCTTGTTCCGTAAAAATCCTCTCTCCGACCTTCACTCCCTCGGTCAACTGAAAATTGACGGCCAGAAGATTGGCTGTTTTAATCTTAACAAATATTGCCCCAGAAAAAACATCTTTTTTTATTTGCTCAATATCATAAACTTTGTCATTGATCACTACTTTGGCTTGAGCGGTCAACAAAGCTTGATCAGTAGTCATCAGCCAGCCGTCAGAAGTGACAGCCACAGCCGAAGCCAAATAGTCAGCCCGATCAAATATTGGCTCATCAAGCCCCGGCACCACTTTGCCCGCGCGATACAAGCCAGCAATGCTAGCATCGTATTTATTGGCCACTGAGGTTAGGGGTTGCTCCAAATTTATCTTGATATCTGGCTGATTGGACAAAAAAGTTAAATTAGACGGAATCAGCCATTTGCCAACCACATATCCACCAAAACCAGCTACCAGCCCAAAAATCACGGCCAGCAAGGTCAAACTAACCAACGATGGTGGTCGCTCAGTAGTCGGTCTGACAAAATGTTCTTTTTTTTCTTCCATCCCCTTAAAAATTATATTAATTAATCTTATATCTATACCATCATATATATTTCCGTCAAAATAGGCAAATATCTGTTTTTACAAAATAATATACAAAGAACTAGCCAGCAAAAATATTGTCACTAGCAGGATAATAAAAATCGGCCACTTAACATTTTTTTTCTCATCTAAAGACAAAGTAATAAAATAATAAAACCACAAAACTAGCAGTGTGCCAGCCACATAAAAACTAACTGGCAAAAAATAAATCACAATAAATGCTTGCGCAAAAAAGAAAATACTCAGCGCCCAAAAAAGCCAGCCCAGATGTTTGCTGGCACCAAACAAATCTTTGGCCATGGAAAAAACAACCAAGACCACTAATAGTACCACATAATAAAAATCCAAACTTAAAAAAATAATGAGTGAATAACAGCTGGAAACAAAAAACCATAAATTGAGAACATACCAATATTTTTTGAAAACCAGATATTCTGTCTGACTAGGAGCTAGATAATTCTTGAAATAAGATTTTAGCATCCACCAAACAAAGGCCCACAAAAAACAAATAATAACGGCTGATAAATAACGAGCACCTGAATTTTTGAGCATCAACAAGAAAGTAAACTGCCCTAGGTAAATTACTAAAAAATTAAACCACTGCAGTTTGTGGCGCCAAAAATTGTAACCACTAGTCAAAATAGCCGTCAAAATAATACTTAATAATGACAAAATAACCCAAGTTAACAGTCCTTTTTGGGTATAGAAAAAAATGCACCACGCTAGCAGTAAAAATAAAGGGTTAAAAATGTAGGCCGTAGATTTAAACATTGTTTTTCATTATTTTGATGATTTGCTCCAAAGAGTCGCCCAACTCTGGCAAAGTGCTCTTTAGCTCTTCCAAAATACCAGTGGCTTTGGTCAAATCAGTCAAATCTCTACTTTCAGTATACTTGACCCAAAGAGAAAAGGCCATATAAAGGGGTAGGTGGTAATCACCAATGGATCGATCACTACTCTTGAGGGTGAACAAAAAATCTTTGGTTTTGATAATATTTTGGGAACTAGGATTTGAGATTACTTGCTCTAATTTCGGTCTAACTACTTTAAGATATTGATTTTTGTTTTTAATAGTTTGGTCAACAGCCAAAAATCTAAAAAGAACAATCGCCACGACTAACAAAAGCGCCGGAAAAACAAAAAGCCAAAGATTTTTTTTACTTATTTTTTTAATTGAAAGCATCTTGATTTACAAATTTTTCCCATTGATTGTTGGCCTCTGACCAGACAAATACTTCCAGATGGTACACGAAATTTTCCGGATCATAAACATATTCTACACTGACACTTGAGCCAATGCGATTGGAAAAGCTGGTTTTTTTATCCAAAACTTTGGGGCTTTTCACAAAACATAGCTTGATTTTGCCTAGGGGACTCAAAAATTCTACAACTTCCTGGCTACCATGGTCAAGCTCCTCTTCATACTCATCCTCTAGCCCAAATTTTTCCTTAACTTCTTGTTTTAATTCTTTCCATCTCTCGGGCATCATATATTAAAAGTTAATATTTTGGTATTCCAAGCTATCGCCAACTTTTAGGCCATATTGGTCCACTAAACCGCTATTTATCTCCAAGACCCTGTTTACGGGCTCAGGTGAGCTATAAATAAGCAGATCTTTGTCTTCTGTACCGGCCAGTGGCACTGGCATATTTTTCTCAATACCAATTACTTTATCATCATTGATCCATAACAAATCAATGTTAAATTTCATATCCAACATCCAAAAAGACAAAGTGCTTTTTGCCGGATAACTAAAAAGCATGCCTCTGTCCTGAGCCAAATTATCACGAACTGACAAGCCCTTTTTTTGAGTAGCTGAGTCGGCGGCCACTTCCACAAAAAAAGTATGGCCATTGATAATAATTTTCGGCAAACTACTATTTTCCACATCAATATTTTGATTGGATTTATCTACTGGCTCTGTATTTTTAAAATTTTTGACCACATTGGTATTGGATATTTTTAACCAAAGGCCAGCCACAAATAAAATAAAAATAACAAAAATAACTAACCATTTATAATTTTTCATATTTTTTTTGTAAATAACTGTTTATTTTATAATTAAAAATCAATAAAAATACCACGAATAATAATAAAACAATAATTTTTACCTTGGTGCTAAAAAAAATAGCTATAGCGCCAAAACACAAGCTGAGCAAAGATAAAAATAGCACAATTTGTGGCTGACTCAAGCCAATTTGTCTTAACTTAAAATGCAAATGCTCATTGTCCCCCTGCCAAACTGATTTTTTTTGTCGTAGACGACGCCAAATAACCAAAACTACATCAATGATTGGCGCGCCCATAACTAACAAGGCCGTGGCTATCTTGCTACCCGATATAATGGCTAGCACTCCCAAAGAAAAACCAATAAAGGTGCTACCGCCTTCACCCAAGAAAACTTTGGCTGGATGCCAATTCCACACCAAAAATCCCAACAAACTACCGGCCAAAGCCAAGCTCAAAAATGAAGTGGTGGAATACCTGACATCCCAAGTCAAGCTGACAATAAATATCATCACGCTGGATATCAAACAAATACTAGAAGCCAAACCATCTATGCCATCCAAGAGCTTGGTGGTATAGGTCATGCCTAAAAGCCACAAAAAAGTCAGCATCAAACTAAAATATCCGAACCAAATTTTATCAATATGTAAAATACCACCCAGAGGATTGGTGACGTAATTAATATGCAAACCACAAGACATAATAACCACAATAGCCATAAGGGGACCCAACAATGACTGCCAGGGCTTCAGAGATAATTTATCATCTATTAAACCGCTTATAACCAACACTAAACCAGATACCAGCAGACCAAACAAAATTTGTGGCGCAATTTTATTATCAACCAACAAACCTTGCTTGGCTAATATGGCTACCAAAATAAATACTGCCAAAAAAATAGCTGTGCCCCCACCAAAGGGTATGGGCTTAGTATGTATTTTGCGGGGACTACTTTTGGGATCATCCACAAAATTAATTTTTTTGGCTAGCCGAATATAAAAAAAAGTAAAAACTAATGATAAAACAAAGCCCGCAAAAAAAATCAATAAATAATTATAATCTAGGATCATTTTGTGTCAAAAATGTTTCTAAAATTGCCGCGGCCGAATATTTATCCAAATCTTTTTTTATTCCCTGCTTAACGTACAATTGTGAGGTAAAACTTTCATCCACCACATGGACTGGCACACTGATATTTTTTTTACAAAATTTTATAAAATTATTAGTAATACTCTGACGCTCATTGTCTTTACCAGACAAGCTGGTGGGTAGACCAATCACCAAACCATCAATTTGTTCACTTTTTATTATTTTTTCTAACTCTAGCATTGTATTTTCTTGGCTAATATTAGCCAAAATCTTGTAAGGAACGGCAATGCTCCCCAAAACTCCTAATGCTAAGCCAATGTTTTTATCGCCAAAATCAAGGCCTAAATATTTTTTTGCCATAATTATTCGGTTAAAATCACACAACCATCATCAGTCACTACCACTGTGTGTTCAAAATGCGCTGACAGTGAACCATCTTGGCTGTTAACATTCCAATTATTATCAGCCACCGCTATGCGGTGATCCCCACCCATAATAATCATTGGTTCAATAGCTAATACTAAACCCGGAAACATCTTGGCTAATTTTTGGCCAGTGTTGTAATTTGGTATCAAGGGATCTTCGTGCACAGCGCGCCCTACTCCATGGCCAGCTAGATCTTGCACAATGCCATAGCCATGTGGTTTGATAAATTTTTCTATAGCGCGACCAATTTCTTCCAAGCCCTTGCCTGGACCAACTTGACTAATAGCTATTTCCAAAGATTTCTTGGTCACATTCAATAATTGTTGGGCTTCTTTGGATATTTTACCCACTCCAACAGTCAAAGCCATATCAGTGTACAGACCCTTGTATTTCAAGCCCAAATCCAAGCCAACAATATCCCCTTCTCGCAGTGCTTGTTTGCTTGGTATACCATGCACCACGGTCTGGTTGACAGAAACGCACAAAGCACTAGGAAAACCGCGGTAATTTTTGAACGAGGGCTTGGCCTTGGCCTCTATAATCAGCTTTTCGGCTAATTGATTCAGCTCTAAGCCAGTAATTCCTGGTTTAACTTCCTCGGCCACTGCGTGCAGTATTTGGCTTAATATTTTGCCACCCTCTTGGAGTATGGCGATTTCTAAATCTGTTTTTTTATCCAGCATGCTCTTTTAGATAGTTGATGATTAAAGCCGAGACATCCGCAATCGAACCGCGACCATCTATCACCGCTAATTTATCTTGCTGTTGATAATAAGCCAAAAGTTTTGAGGTTTCCTGTCTGTAATAACTCAATCTTTTGCGCACCAAATCTTCACGATCATCCTCGCGAAAATGAATTGGCTGGTGGCATATTTCACAGCGCGAATCAAGGCCAGAGGGATGATGCTCTATATGATAAACATGACCATTGGGACAAATCCGACGCCCCACTATCCGCTGTATAGCCAGCTCATCAGGAATATCAATATTAATCACCAAATCAACCAAATAATGCTGATCAAGATTTGAGGCCTGATAAATTGTCCGCGGAAAACCATCTATCAAAAAACCTTTTTTATAGACAGCTTTTTTCAGTTCATCCAAAATTAGTGAGATCATCAAATTGTCTGGTATCATTTCACCGTTATTTACAAAACTACCGATTTTGTCACCTAGCTCGGTTTTTTGTTGGATGGCTGAACGAAGTATATCGCCAGCTGCCAAAGATTCAATGCCCAAATAATCGGTAATTACTTGGCATTGGGTGCTTTTTCCTGATCCTTGGGGTCCCAATAATACTATTTTGCTTATCTTTTTGTTGGCCATTTATTTGTTATTATGTTCAAATTATAGCAAAAGGATGAACTTTACTCAATCAAATAACCCCGCCCGTAGCTACGGGCGGGGTTATTTTATCTATTAAAAACCTTCGTAATCTCTCATTACCAGCTGAGCGTCAATCTGTTTGACTGTTTCAATAGCTACTGAAACCACAATCAACAAACTAGTACCACCAAAGGCAATGGTGGCTACATTGGTCACTGAAGGGATGATGTTTGGTAAAATAGCAATCAAGCCCAAAAATATCGCGCCCACCAACACCACTCTATTCATAACCATATTGAGATAATCGGAAGTTGGTCGACCCGGTCTGATGCCAGGAATAAAGCCACCCTGTTTTTGCAAATTCTCAGCTATCTGCTGGGGCTTGAAAATAACTGAAGTATAAAAATAAGTAAAAATAACTACTAGCAAAAAATAAACTACATTGTGAAACATTCTTCCTTGGAAAGTATCAATAATCCATTGTGAAAAATTAGCCATCCACAGCACACTAGATTTCAAGAAAAACTGAGCAATCATTGGTGGCACCAAAACAACTGATACCGCAAAAATGATAGGAATCACTCCAGCTTGGTTGACTCTCAAGGGTAAGTGAGTATTCACTCCACCAACGCTTCTAGTGCCCACCATGTGGCGAGCATAAGAAACTGGGATATTTCTTTGGCCTTCGGTAATCAAAACCACAGCCGCAATAGTAACCAAAGCAATCACTACAAAAATAACTAAATTTAATACTTGGGAATTGTCAAAAGCAATGAAGGTGTTGCGTATAGTAGTAGGCAAACCGCTGACAATACCAGCGAAAATTATCAAAGAAACGCCATTACCCACATGCTTTTCAGTGATCAACTCGCCTAGCCACATCAAGAAAAGTGTGCCAGCAGTAATCAATATCAAAGTAGTGACTAGTTCCATGCTGGTCATATCACCCAAAAGCCGACCTTGGGTCTGGCTAGACAAAAGACGGATATAGCTATAGGCCTGAATCAAAGCTAGTGGTACGGTCAATAATCTAGTGTATTGGTTTAATTTTTGCTGACCATACTCGCCTTCTTTGGATAGCGCTTCTATTTTTGGCACTATCATAGCCAACAATTGTATGATAATGGAAGCCGTGATATAAGGGCCGACTCCCAACATAATTACTGAAAAATTCTGCAAAGCGCCGCCGGAAAACATACTCAAAAGACCTAATACTTGATTGCCCTCAAGATAGGTCTTCAACTCAGCTACATTAACACCAGGTACTGGAACATGAGCGGCGATGCGATAAACTACCAACAAAGCAGCCACATACAAAATACTCTTACGAACATCCTGGGCTTTCCAAATTTGTTTTAATTTATCTAGCATAAGCTTTTATTATTCCTTCTTTTTTGGCACTTCTTTTTTGATTACTACCACAATAGCTTTACCACCAGCATCTTCGATTTTCTTTTTAGCTTCCTTGGAAAAAGCGTTGGCTTCAATAACTAGTTTCTTAGCTAAAGTACCAGTGGATAATATTTTTAAACCATTTTCAATGCTCATGATCACACCTTTTTTGAGTAAAACTCTAGCATTGACTTTGTCGCCATCTTTGAACAAACTATTGAGAACACGAACATTGACTGTGGCAAACTTGGGGTGGATAGAGCGGAAGCCCTTGGACTTTGGTATACGCATCAAATAAGTACGCATACTACGCACGGCAATACCAACTCGTCCGCCTGATCTAGCCCTCTGGCCTTTCATACCGCGAGTAGAATAATTACCACGGCCAGAACCAGAACCACGACCGACTTTCTTACGGCGATGAGTGGAGCCCTTTGATTTTTGTAAATTGCTTAAAGTCAACATAATTATTTTTTCTTATTAGCGACAATTATTTTATCAGCTGACACGATTTTCTTGGCTTCGTCAGTTTTGGTTTTGATACTTCTTGATTTTGGCACAAAAGAAGACAAGGCCTTCAAGGTAGCGCGAGAATTATTAATCTTATTGCCAGCGCCTAAAATCTTGGCGGTAGCATCCTTGATGCCAGCTAAGTCCAAAATGATACGAACTACGCCACCAGCTTTGATACCACTACCTTTTTTAGCTGGTCTAATCATAATTCTAGCTGATTTCTCTTTGACTGTCACGGCGTGTGGAATGGTACCGTCAACAATAGTAACCTTAGTCAAATGTTTTCTAGCTTGGGTCACAGCTTTGGCAATAGCCGCCGAGACATCAATACCCTTGGCCAAACCCATACCAACTCTGCCTTTACGATCACCAATAATCATACAAGCTCGGAATTTCATTCTTTTGCCACCGGCCATCACACGAGTGACTCTAGCCAAATCTACAATCCTCTGCTCAATATCATCACTGGGCTTGTCCGCGCCACGACGCATAGGACGCATACCTGGTTTTGGCCGATGCATCATTGGCTTTGCCGGTACTTTAGCTTGACTAGCGACTGGACTAGCCATGCTGTTTTCTTTTTTGTTATCTACAGTATTCATAGCTTAAAATTTAATTCCTGCTTTTCTTAAGCCCTCGGCTAAAGATTTTACTCGACCATGGTATTTATAAGCACCACGATCAAAAATTATTTCATTAATTTTCTTTTCACTTAGCTTCTTACCCAAAAGTTCTCCCAAGGCCAAAGCTTTATCCATTTTTTTGGTGTCTTTACTGGTCAATTCTTTATCTGAAGCAGCCACAATAGTGATGCCCTTAATATCATCAATGGCCTGAGCATAAATATGACTCAAACTTCTAAAGACAGACAAACGAGGTTTTTTGGCTGACCCCGACATCTTGGCTCTTGTCCTTATTTGACGTCGCAAATATTTTGCTTGTTTTACTTTATTCTGATCTTTCATAACCGTAATTCACTTATGCTTATGACTTAACTACTTTACCGGCCTTGCGGCGGATAACTTCGTCAGTATATTTTATGCCTTTGCCCTTGTAAGGTTCTGGCTTTTTAATATCTCTAATTTCAGCGGCTGTTTGACCGACTTGCTGGCGATCAATACCGGATACTTTGATGATGTTCTTTTCAGTTTCAATGGTCACACCTTCTACTGCCTGGTATTCTACTGGATGTGAAAAGCCAACATTAAGTACTAATTTTTTACCCTGCATGGCTACTTTGAAACCAACTCCGTTAATCTCCAAGGTTTTTGTAAAGCCCTCCGTGACGCCAACCACAGCGTTATTAACCAAAGCCCGGCTCAAACCCCACAAGGCCTTTCCTTCTTTGGTTTCAGCGGTTTTAAGCACAAAAGTCAGCTCCTGGTCTTTGAGTTCAGCACTAATGCCCTTTGGTAATTTTACCACCAAATTGCCTTTGGGGCCTTTGACTTTGACAGTTTGACCGCTCTGATAGTCACCCTCGACTACAACTTGCACAGAGCTTGGTAAGGTGATTAATTTTTTTCCAATTCTTGACATATATTTATTATTACCAGATTTCAAACATTAATTCGCCCCCAACATTGCCCTGCCTGGCTTCTTGAGTAGTAAGCAGACCTTTTGAAGTAGAAATGATAGCTGTACCAAAATTATTCAAAACTTGAGGAATCTCGCGACCGGAAATATAAATTCTTTGGCCAGGTTTGGAGATTTTTCTAATGTGGCGGATAGCTGGACCTTCATCAGAATATTTTAATTCAATCTTTAAATAATTAAAATTTCCAACTTTAACCTCAGCTACACGACCAATGTAGTTTTCTCGCTCTAGAATTTTGGCAATACTTAATTTTATCTTGGAAGTAGGAATAAGCACCTCTGGCTTATTTACCAAGACAGCATTGCGAATTCTAGTTAACATGTCGGCGATAGGATCTGTCATATGTTATCTGGTTTCAAATTTGTTATATTTATATGAATAATAATTACCAACTTGATTTAGTCACGCCGGGTAACTCGCCTTTTTCGGCTAATTCCCTGACGCAGATGCGGCACATATTAAACTCTCGCATATAAGAGCGATTGCGACCGCAACGCCAACAACGACGAACAATTCGGGAAGAATACTTTGGCGTTTTGTTTGATTTAGCTTTTTGCGCTTCTGTTGCCATATTAATTATTTCTTATTTTTCTTAAAAGGAAAGCCCAAGGCAGTCAAGAGCACCATGGCTTGTTCATCATTTTTGGCGGAAGTGACAACAGCAATTTCCAAGCCGTGTATTTTGTCAATATCTTCCATGCCAATTTCTGGAAAAACAATATGTTCTTTGAGACCGATAATATAATTACCATGACCATCAAAACCTTTTTTCAAATCCAAGCCATAAAAATCTCGCAAACGTGGAATAGTGGAATTGACTAGCTTATACAAAAAGTCATACATTCTCACTCCCCGTAGAGTAACTTTGGCACCAATAATATTTCCTTCACGAACTTTGAAATTGGAAATTGATTTTTTGGCTTTGGTCAAGGCCGGTTTCTGGCCAGTGATGCGCTGTAATACTGAAGTGCCAAAATCTACCCAATGTTTTTCTTGGGTGGCTTTGCCTAGACCAATGTTCAATACTACTTTCTGCACTTTTGGCACAGCCATGACATTGCTAAGACCGAGCTGTTCTTTGATTTTAGCTCTCAATTCTTTATTATACTGTTCTCTTAACTTGTTCATATTATCAATTAATCAATTACTTCTGAACACTTTTTACAAATTCTGCTTTTAATTTTTTTGTCAGCTTGCTCTCCCTTGCCGACTGACAATTTGTAGGCAATGCGACTGGTGTTGCCACACTTCGGACACAAAAGTATAACATTAGCCACGCTAATGGGTCCGTTGAATTGCACACGCTGGCCCTTTTCATTACTACGGCGGGGCTTCAAATGCTTGTACATGATATTGACACCATCGACTACTACTTTATTTGAGTCCTTTAAGACCTGGATAATTTTTCCAGTTTTACCCTTGTCTTTGCCTGTCAATATTTTTACTTGGTCATTGACCCTGTATTTTATCTTCATATATTTATAATACTTCTGGGGCTAAGGAAATAATCTTGTTGTAGCCCTTGGCTCTGAGCTCTCTGGCTACTGGTCCAAAAATACGACTACCCAATGGTTCTTTGGTTTTCTTGTCCACTATCACCACAGCATTTTCACTGAATCTGACATAAACTCCATTAGAGCGTCTGATTTCTTTTCGTTGTCTGACAATTACCGCGTGCAAAACTTGGCTTTTCTTGACTGGAGCATGGGGCTGGGCAACTTTGACAACAACATTGATCATATCACCAATGACGGCATATCTTTTTTTGTAGCCACCCAAAACACGGATGCATTGTACTAATTTTGCACCAGAATTATCAGCCACTTGTAGCATTGATCGATGTTGAATCATATCTTTATATTATTTAACCTTTTTAATTACACGCCAGCGCTTTTCCGCTGAAATTGGTCGGCAGGCCTCAATCACTATTTTTTCACCTACACGAAACAAATTTTTCTCATCATGGGCCTTGTATTTCTTAGTCACTTGGTACCTTTTTTTATACTTAGGATGGGCCTTGATTTGGATGACTTTGACCACCACGGTCTTGGCCATTTTGTCACTGACAACTTCGCCAATCAAGCGACGGCGGATAATTTTTTTTGTTGTTGCTTTCTTTTCCATATACAAAATCTATAATATTATTCTTCTTTCTTGGCCTCTACAACTGACTCCTTGACCAAACGTCGTTTGTTAAGCTCAGTCAAAGTTTGGGCAATTTCTTTTTTGGCCTGACGCATGGTGCGTACATTTTTTAATTGGCTGTTGGCAATACTAAATCTAAATTCACGGACTTTTTTCCGCAAATCAGCTAAATGGATCTGCAATTCTTTTTCGGCTAATTTTTGTAATTCTTTCAAGTCCATAAGATTATTTTAATTCCTTGCTTACAAATTTAGTTTTGACTGACAATTTATGTTTAGCCAATTCCATGGCGCGACGAGCAGTTTTTTCATCAACATCTTTTATCTCAAACATAATGGTGCCGGGCTTAACAACAGCGACATAGTGGTCAACCGCGCCTTTACCTTTTCCCATAGGCATTTCATTGCCTTTGAGAGTAATGGGCATATCAGGAAAAATGCGAATAAAAACATCACCGCTTCTCTGCATATAGCCAACAATAGCGCGTCGGGCTGATTCAATCTGTCGGGCAGTAACCCAGCCAGCTTGCATACTTTTAATACCATAATCACCAAAACTTAAAGTATTCAAACGAGTGGCTTTACCCTTGATTTGGTCGCCGCGTTGCCATTTTCTATGTTTTGTCTTTTTTGGCGCTAACATAAAATTATTTACTTACTTTCTTTGTGGTTTTCTTGATTGGGCCTTTGGCGGTTTGCTTAACTAAGGAATCCAAAGACACGGCTTTTTCTTTATTAAATAATTTAAAGGTTTTTTGTGGCTCTTTGACAGTTTCTTTTTCTTTAGCTTTTTTGTCAAAATACTCACCTTTATAAATCCAAACCTTGATACCAATAACTCCGTAAATGGTCTGAGCAATACCACGGCTATAATCTATACTAGAACGGATGGTCTGCAAAGGAATCTTGCCTTGGGTCAATTTTTCAGTACGAGCAATTTCAGCGCCGTTTAAGCGACCAGCCACTATGATTTTGACACCTTTGGCTCCGACTTTCATGACTTTCTCGATATTCATCTTCATCACCCTCCGGAAAGGCATTCTTTTTTCTAAGTCCTCTCTGATGTTTTGCACAATGACATTGGCTGACAAATTTGGCACTGAAACTTCGGTGATATTGATTTGCAATTTGGTATTTTTTTCCAAAAATCCGCGACGAACCTTGGCCTTGATATCTTCGACACTACTACCACCGCGTCCGATAATCACACCGGGTTTGGCGGCACTAATATTGATAATAATTTCTCCTCGGCTTCTTTCAATCTCAATGCGATCAATACTAGCTTCACGTAATTCTTTGGTCAAAAATTTGCGAATCTTAATATCTTGCTGCAATAATTCAGCATAATCTTTGGAGGCAAACCAGCGTGAACGCCAGCTCTCGCTCATGCCCAGACGAAATACTCTTGGATTTATTTTCTTTCCCATATTATTAACCAGTTTTTTGTCTTATACCCTTGGCCTTGTGGTCAGGATTTTGATTATCTTTAATTCTCTTCAATGGATTTTTGCTTTTCTTCACATCCTTGATAGGCGCTTCTTTGATATCGGTCTTCTTGTCAATCTTGGTCAAATCAACTGTTTCTACTGGCTGTGATTTTTTGTCGCGAGCTTGAGCTTTGGCGCCAGCTTTCAAAGTCAAAGTCAATATAACTTGGCAAGAATGTTTTTTGAAAGCATGAGCGCGTCCAAAAGCTGTTGGCCTCCAACGCTTGGTAGATACGCCTTCATTGACCATGATGCTCTTGATCACCAGATCCTCAACATTTAATTCGTAGCGATCTTGGGCGTTAGCCATGGCTGAGCGCAAAAGCTTCAGCAAAACTGGCGCTGATTTTTTTGGCAAAACAGTCAAAATACTTTCGGCCTTATCCACGCTTTTGCCGCGCACAGTGTCAGCCACCAAACGCATCTTTTTGGCGCTAATCGTGATTTTAAATAATTTAGCTTTAACCTCAATCATATACTATTTCTTAGATTCATCTTTAGATTGACTCTTGGCCATCTTACCACCATGACTGACAAACTTTCTGGTAGGAGAAAATTCTCCCAAGCGATGACCAACCATATTTTCTACCACGTAGACAGCTGTATGTTCGCGGCCATTGTGCACGCCAAAAGTAAAACCAACCATTTCTGGTGATATCACCGAAACTCTTGACCAGGTTTTGATTATTTTACCTTCCCCGGCTTTGGCGTTAGCTACTTTTTTCAATAGCTTGGCGTCTGTATATGGGCCTTTTTTTAAACTTCTTGACATAATATTTTATTTATTCTTGGTACGTCTTTGAATAATAAATTTATTGGAATATTTATTTCCTTTTCTGGTCTTGACACCCAAAGCTTTTTTACCAGTATAGGTCTTAGGAGCTTTCAAACCAATAGGATTGTGACCTTCGCCACCACCATGTGGATGATCTACTGGATTCATGGCTTTGCCTCGGACAGTTGGCCTGATGCCACGATGTCTCATACGGCCAGCTTTGCCCCAGCGAATATTTCTAAATTCAGCATTGCTAGGCACACCAACGCTAGCCGAACAACTGGTCTTGACTATTCTAATCTCACCACTAGGCATTTTCAAAATAGCTTTTTCACCATCCAGTGAAGTCAAAAGCAGTGAATTACCAGCTGATCTAGCCAATTTTCCGCCTTTACCAGCATTGAGCTCCACATTGTGGACTAAAGTACCAGTAGGCATATTGCCCAAAGGCATTCTGTTGCCAATGGACATGGGAGCGGTTTTTTGGGAAGAAATTATTTTGTCACCAACTTTCAGTTGATCAGGAGCAATGATGTATCTTTTTTCACCATCTTTGTAAAAAATCAAAGCAATAGTGGTGTTGCGATTTGGATCATACTCTAGTGTGCTTACTACACCAGGAATTTCATACTTGTCTTGCAAAAAATCAACTACTCTGACTAATTTTCTGGCTCCACCACCTTGATGACGAACGGTAATTTTTCCTTGAGCATTGCGTCCAGCGGCGCGCTTTTTGTGATAAACCAAAGATCTCTCTGGTTTTTTCTTGGTCAGATCTTTGCGCACCAACACGGAAGTGTGGCGGCGAGCTGGAGTAGTTGGTTTGTATAATTTAATCGGCATATATTTTTATATCTATATTCCTTCGTATAACTTTATGCTATCACCTTTTTTCAAAGTCACAATAGCTTTTTTTACCTTCTTAGTTTGTCCGTAATTGCGACCGGATCTCACAGATTTGCCAGCGGAGTTGATTATGTTGACGCTGATTGGTCGGACATTATATAACTCTTGAATTGCTTTTTTTATCTCAACTTTATTGGCGTCTATTGATACTTCAAAAACATATTTATTCAAAGCATTGACCATGGTTGATTTTTCTGAAATCACTGGCTTGACCAAATATTTGGCTGGACGGCCAATAGCTTTTAGTGGCTTTAACTCACTAGCAACCTTGGCTACCTTGTCCTCTTTCTTAACTGGCTTGGCCCCACGCTTGACCAATGTTTTTTTTGCTCTTTTTTTGAATATCGCCATATACTTTATTTTCTATAATGCTCTTGAATCTTGGTAAGTATTGCTTTGTTCACTACTAAATATTGATACTTCAACAAATCAACTACATTAAGGCTGCCAAAATAAATAGTTTCAACTTTCTTCAAATTCTTGGCGGCCAAATTGACATTGTCTTTGGCTGTAGCTGTCACCAACAAAACTGTTTTGCCGTTGATTGGTAGTTTCTTCAAAGCACTTTGCAAGGTCTTGGTTTTGGCATCAGCCATATCGTAGGCCTCAACCACAATCAATTTTTCGTTGGCCAACTTGTCAGTCATAACCATCTTCAAGGCCGCAGCTTTGGTTTTTTTATTAATTTTCTGAGTAAAATTGCGATCAGTGGTAGGACCAAAAGTGATACCGCCTCCAACCCACAAAGGTGAACGGATAGAGCCATGTCTAGCGCGACCAGTACCTTTTTGTTTCCAAGGTTTTCGGCCACCGCCACGCACTTCGGATCTACCTTTGGTGTGAGCCAAAGTTTCTCGAGAATTAGCGCGCTGGGCAATCACCACTTGCTGAACAACAATTGGATTTATTTTGACACCAAAAAATTTGGCATCTAATTTTTCTGATCCCGTGGCTTCACCCTGCCAGTTATATACTTTTACTTTAATATCTGACATATATTTATTCTTTCTTGGCTTCCTTTGCTTCGCCTGTGGCGGATGCTACTTCAACCTTTGCTTCTGGAGCATCTTCTTTGGCCTCAACCTTGGCTTCAGGAGTAGCCACAACTTCTGGCTCAACGCTTTCGGTTTTTACTTCAGCGGAAATTTCTGCTGTTTTATTATCAGCTTCGACTACTACTGGTTTTTCTTCTTTAACTTCTGGTTTAATTTCCACTTTATCTTTCAAAGTCATTTCACCATCAGCTTTGATCATCAACAAACTATTTTTGGCTCCGGGTACTGCGCCTTTGACGTAAAGCAAATTTTTATCTAAATCAATTTCAATAATTTCTAAATTCTTGAGAGTTACGCGATCACCACCCATGCGACCGCCCATACGAGTGCCTTTGAAAACATGCTGAACACCGCCAGCACCGATAGAACCAGGCATACGCAATTGATCTTTGTGACCATGGGAAGCTGGAGAGCCATGAAAACCATGTCTCTTAACCACGCCTTGAAAACCTTTGCCTTTGGATACAGCGCTGACATCTAAATAATCTCCCACTTGGAAATTACTGACATCAATAACCTTACTGCGCTCAAAGGAACCACTGGCATCAACTCGAAATTCTCGCACATGACGAAAATTAGCTAAACCCTTGAAATGTCCGGCTAGCGGTTTATTTAGCTTCTTTTTGAAGCCAAAACCAACCTGAACAGCTTGGTAACCATCATTGTCCTGGTCTTTGACTTGAGTAACCGTGCAAGGACCTGCCTCGACAACAGTTACCGGCACCCAAGTGCCATCAGCCAAAAACTTTTGGGTCATGAATAACTTTTTTCCTAAAATAAACTTGGCCATATCTATAATTAATTAAAAATCGCGACTTTATCTTTAAAAAAACTATTTTTAAGGACAAAATCGCGATGGCTAGCTTAAAAAATATTGGCTAGCTCAACTTGTTCAAACTTTTGAAAAATAAATTTGGCGATTTTTCCCTAAAACGTTTTATCCGGGTCATCACACTTCCCAATATTTTTTGGGGTTATGACAACAGATAAACACATTTTTATTTTTTATCTCGACAATTCGAGAACTTACATTTTAATTTCAATATCCACTCCGGCTGGCAGATTGAGATTCATCAAGGAATCAACTGTCTGCGGTGTCGGGTTCAAAATATCCAACATTCTTTTGTGCACTCGCATCTCGTATTGGTCACGAGCATCCTTGTGTACAAAAGTAGATCTCAATACTGTGAACTTTTTCTTCTCAGTAGGCAATGGAATTGGCCCAATAACTTTGGCGCCAGTGCGATCAACCGTGTCAATGATGGTCTTGGTGGACTGATCAATGATCTTGTGATCAAAAGCGCGAATCTTGATGCGGATTCTGGATTGGCCTTCTTCTTTGACTTCTTTGGCTTGCATGGAATTGAAATTGTTTTTTAATTACTTAATGTTCGAATTTTATAATTTAACTCCCCAGCCCTTCGTGAAGGGCTGGGGGGAAATAAATTATTTTATAATCTTGGTGACAGTACCAGCACCGACTGTATGACCGCCTTCACGGATGGAAAACTTGGATTTTTCTTCCAAAGCTACTGGGTGGATTAATTTGATATGCAAATTGGCTGTATCGCCAGGCATAATCATCTCAGTGCCCTCTGGTAAAATAATTTCACCAGTGACATCAGTGGTACGGATATAAAACTGTGGTTTGTAACCCTTGAAAAATGGGGTGTGTCTACCACCTTCGTCTTTGCTCAAGATATAAATCTGGGCTTCAAACTCGGTGTGTGGAGTAATACTACCTGGTTTGCACAAAACTTGACCTCTTTGTACTTGATCTTTCTTGGTACCACGCAACAAAATACCAGCGTTATCACCAGCTTGACCTTCGTTCAACTGCTTGTTGAACATTTCAATGCCAGTGACTACTGTTTTTTGGGTATCCAATAAACCAACGATTTCTACATCATCATTTAATTTGATAATACCTCTTTCAATACGACCAGTGACTACAGTGCCACGACCTTCGATTGAAAAGATATCTTCGATAGGCAACAAGAATGGTCGCTCAGTATCACGGACTGGTTCGGGGATATATTCATCCAAAGCTTTCAAAAGTTCATGAATTGGCTTGGCATCTTCGCCAGTAGGATTTTCCAAGGCCTTCACAGCTGAACCACGAATAATTGGGGTCTTGTCGCCAGGAAATTCATACTTCTTCAAAAGATCTCTGATTTCCTCTTCTACTAGATCAACTAATTCTGGATCATCTACTTGGTCCATCTTATTCAAAAAGACCACAATGTAAGGCACGCCAACTTGACGGGCTAACAAGATGTGTTCTCTGGTCTGAGGCATCGGACCATCAGCGGCTGATACCACCAAAATCGCGCCATCCATCTGGGCGGCGCCAGTAATCATGTTTTTCACATAGTCAGCATGACCAGGACAATCGACGTGGGCATAGTGCCTTTTTTCGGACTCATACTCAACGTGAGCAGTAGCAATAGTAATACCGCGCTCGCGTTCTTCTGGAGCGCCGTCAATCTGGTCGACACTCTTGTTTTGAGCAACACCACCACCAGCGCTAATTACTTTCAAAATAGCGGCTGTTAAAGTGGTTTTGCCGTGGTCAACGTGTCCAATAGTACCGACGTTGACATGAGGTTTTGTGCGTTGAAATTCTGCCATCTTTATAGTCTCCTTTGATAGCACCCCTGATGGGGTTTTGTGAACCAACTATCTTTAAATTTTTTGATTAATTATTAATATTATTTATATGTAAAACAGAAAAGATTATAGCAAAGAATTATACTTTTGGCAAGGGGATAAGCTAATATCCTGTTTTTGAGGATATTTTTGCTAACCTTAGCCAAAAATTATTCTACTGGCTCAATATAGTATTTTTCCTCTTCTTCTACTACTGGGGTGTCTTCTGGCTTCCCGCCCGAGGCGGGTCCGCCTTGGGCGGATTCTATTCCGACTTCTGATTTGGCCCCAGCATCAACTTTGAATTGATCAAGGTTGTAATCAGTTGATAAATCATCCTGCGAGGCCTTCCAGACGGCTATATCGCGGTTAATTTTCTCCAATAATTCCTGCTCGGTCAACTCCTGTAAATTGGTGT